>JAVHWG010000081.1:0-16211 GCA_032159965.1 Mycobacterium sp. | reverse complement strand
GTTCCCGGGCGTATTCCGCGGTGAGCTCCAGCGCACGCTCGAGCACGCCGAGCTGGAATGCGCTGCGGCCCAGTGCGCCGTGCGTGGTCAACCAGCCCACGACCTCTTCGCCGCCGACGGCCCGATCCGCCTCGAGCTCGACTCCGTGCAGTTCGAGATGTCCGACGCTGCCGTGCCCGGTGGTTTTCAGCGATCTCACCGTCGCGCCGTCGTCGTCTGCCGCAACGAGGAAAACCTTTACACCGGAATCGGTTTCAGCGGGTACCAGGAATGCGTCGGCGACGGGTCCGTAGCTGATCTGTGTCCGGCTGCCGGTCAGGCCGTAGCCACTGCCGCTCGCGGTCGCCCGTACAGGGCCTTCACCCATCTCACCGTCCAGCGCAACGGCGAGGATCTTCTCGCCGTTGATCGCCGGCGTGGCCCAGTCGTGCTGCAATGCCTCGGATCCGAACTTCGCCAGTGCGCCGGCGCCGAGTACCGCTGACTCCAGGTACGGCACAGCTCCCATCTGGCGGCCGATGGCGACGAGTACCGCCACCTGTTCCAGAACGCCGAACCCGCCACCGCCCAGCGACTCCGGAGCCGCGGTGCTGAGAACGTCGGCAGCTTTCAGCTTGCCCCACAACTCACGGTCGAAGCGTTCGTCGAGCTTGTCCAACTCACGCTGACGTTCGGGCGTGCACACCGACTCGGTGATTGTGCGCACCAGGCCGCCGAGATCGTTCGACGCCTCTGTCGTAGCGAAATCCATGGTCGTCCCTAACGGTTCACTCGGGGCAGGCCGAGCGCGACCATGCCGATGATGTCGCGCTGAATCTCGTTGGTGCCGCCACCGAAGGTCAGGATGAGGCACGAGCGGTGCATTCGTTCGACCCGCCCGCGCAGGAGCGCGCCGGGGGAGTCGGTGCGCAGTGTGGCCGCCGAACCCAGAACCTCCATCAGCAGCCGGTAGGCCTCTGTGGCCAGCTCCGTGCCGAACACCTTGGCCGCCGACGCGTCGGCCGGCGACGGCGCGGCATCCTCGGTGGAGGCCAGCTCCCAGTTGATCAGCTTCAGTACCTCGGCCTTGGCGTGGACCCGCGCCAGGTTCAGCTGCACCCACTCCGAGTCGATGAGCCGGTTGCCGTGGACGTCCTTGGTGTTCTGCGCCCATTCCCGAACACCGTTGAGCGCCAAGAAGATCGGCTGCGCCGACACCAAGGCGACGCGTTCGTGGTTGAGCTGGTTGGTGACCAGCTTCCAGCCCGCATTCTCATCGCCGACCCGGCTGGTCACCGGCACTCGTACGTCCTGGTAGTACGTGGCGCTGGTGTCGACGCCAGCCATCGTGTGCACAGGCGTCCAGGAGAAGCCCTCAGCCGTGGTTGGCACGATCAGCATCGAAATGCCGCGGTGTTTCTTGGCTTCCGGGTTGGTGCGCACAGCCAGCCACACGTAGTCCGCGTAGGCGATCAGGCTGGTCCACATCTTCTGGCCGTTGATGACGTAGTCGTCGCCGTCACGTACGGCGGTGGTGCGCAGCGACGCGAGGTCCGTTCCCGCGCCGGGCTCGGAATAGCCGATCGAGAAGTGCAGTTCCCCGGCGGCGATCTTCGGCAGGAAGAACTTTTTCTGCTCGTCGGTGCCGAACGCCATGATCGTCGGCGCCACGCTGTTGATGGTCAAAAACGGCACCGGAACGTTCGCGAGCGCGGCCTCATCGTTGAAGATCAGGCTGTCCATGTGTGAACGCTCCTGGCCGCCGAACTCCTTCGGCCACGAAAGTGTCAACCAGCCGTCCTTGCCCATCTGAGCGACGGTGTCGCGGTAGACGTTGCCCCGTCCCATCTCGCCGTCGCTGGCGGCCAGCGCTTCGGCCCGGTCAGGGGTCATGAGTTTGGTGAAGTACGACCGCAACTCGCGGCGCAGTTCCTCTTGTTCGGGGGTGTAGCCGATGCGCATAGCGTCGTCCTTTGGTGTGTCGGGGCCCGATCGGGCACACCCGTCTGCCTTCCCTGGTTGTAACACGTTCTAGTCTTGGGGTCCAGCGACGGTTCCTACCAGCAGGCCATCTACGTGGTCGTATTCTGGGTGCTGCCTAGGGACCAGCCCGTACCAGTACGTGCCAGGAGGTTGTCGTGCAAGTTGAAGTTGACCGCGATCGGTGTGAAGGTAACGCCGTGTGCGTGGGAATCGCGCCTGACCTGTTCGATCTCGATGACGAGGACTACGCGGTGGTGAAGCAGGATCCGGTGCCTGCCGACCAGGAGGACCTGGCCGAGCAGTCGATCGCCGAATGTCCCCGTGCCGCGTTGCTTCGCAAGGACTAGAGGTATTCATAACTTGAGCGCATCGCAAGGGAATCAGGCTGCCCGCTCAGGCGAGCAGGAATTGTCCGGGCGGGTCGCGGTGGTCACCGGCGCCGCGGCGGGTCTGGGCCGCGCGGAGGCCATCGGACTGGCGCGCGCGGGTGCGGCCGCCGTCGTCGTCAACGACCTCGCCGCGGCGCTGGACAAGACCGATGTCTTCGACGAGATCAAGGCCGCAGGCAGTAAAGCAGTCGCCGTGCCCGGCGATGTCAGCGAGCGCTCGACCGCCGACGAGATGGTCGCCGCCGCCGAGCGCGAGGGTGGCCTCGACATCGTCGTCAACAATGCCGGCGTAACCCGAGACAAGATGCTGTTCAACATGTCCGACGAGGACTGGGACCTGGTGATCAACATTCACCTGCGGGGTCATTTCCTGTTGACCCGCAACGCCGCCACCTATTGGCGCGCTCGCGCCAAGGAATCCGGCGGCCAGACGTTCGGCCGGCTCGTCAACACGTCGTCAGAAGCCGGACTGGCCGGGCCTGTGGGTCAGGCGAATTACGGCGCGGCCAAGGCGGGTATCACCGCGCTGACGCTGTCGGCGGCGCGCGGGCTCGGTCGCTACGGCGTGCGCGCGAACGCGATCTGCCCGCGGGCCCGCACCGCGATGACCGCCGATGTCTTCGGTGAGGCGCCCGCAGTGGATGAGGGCGAGATCGATCCACTGTCGCCGGAGCACGTGGTCAGCCTGGTGCGGTTCCTGGCGTCACCGGCCGCCGCGGCCGTCAACGGTCAGGTCTTCATCGTCTACGGGCCCTCGGTGACCCTTGTCGCGGCGCCCGAGGCCGAGCACCGGTTCGTCGCCGGCCGATCCGCCTGGGCGCCCGAAGAGCTGAGCGCCACGATGCAGAAGTACTTTGCTGATCGGGACCCGGAAGTCACGTTCGCAGCGACCGCGCTGATGGAATCCAACGGGTGACGCCCACGTCAAACAGCGGCCGCTTGACAGTTAGAACGTGTTACAGAATAGTGGCTGGCTAGCCGCTGTGAGCTGGCCAAACGAGGGGCTTTAGTCTCTATTACCGATCTTTGACACCGCGAACGCGTTCTAGTTAGTATGATCCGGCTCACATAGCGCACGTCCTGTCGAGGGGTGGGAAGGGCGCGGGAGCTGCCAGTTTCCTGGCTTCGACCCGACTCTGGCAACTCACCCCTGACGCATGAGAAGGGGGCCGGGTGAAGGAACAGCTTGCGACCCCAGCACGGGCCGTGGGCGGGTTCTTCGAAATGTCGGCCGACACGTTCCGGGCGATGTTCCGTCGCCCCTTCCAACTGCGTGAGTTTCTCGAACAGACGTGGATGATCGCGCGCGTCTCCCTCGTTCCGACGCTGCTGGTCGCCATCCCCTTCACGGTCCTGGTCGCGTTCACGCTCAACATCCTTCTTCGCGAGATCGGCGCGGCCGATCTGTCAGGCGCCGGTACCGCGTTCGGCACGATCACGCAGCTGGGTCCGGTAGTGACGGTGTTGGTGGTCGCCGGGGCCGGAGCCACCGCCATCTGCGCCGACCTGGGCGCCCGCACGATCCGCGAAGAGATCGACGCGATGAAGGTGCTCGGCATCGACCCGATCCAGCGGCTGGTCGTGCCGCGGGTGCTTGCGTCGACGTTGGTCGCGTTGCTGCTCAACGGTTTGGTCTGTGCGATCGGCCTTTCCGGCGGCTACGTGTTCTCGGTGTTGCTGCAGGGCGTCAACCCTGGCGCCTTCATCAACGGGCTGACGATCCTCACCGGCCTTCCCGAACTCCTGCTCGCGGAGGTGAAGGCGCTGTTGTTCGGCGTGTGTGCGGGCCTGGTGGGGTGTTACCGCGGGCTCACCGTCAAAGGCGGCCCCAAAGGCGTCGGCAATGCCGTAAACGAGACGGTCGTCTATGCATTCATCTGCCTGTTCGTGATCAACGTCTTGATGACGGCGATCGGTGTCCGGGTCCTGACGAGGCACTGATCATGGGAAGCACCCAATGAGTTACGACATCACGCTGCGCATGCGGCGACTGTTCGCCGGGGTTCCCAACGCCGTCGACAGCTTCGGCGAACAAGCGCTGTTCTATGCACAGTCGTTCCGGTACATACCGATCGCGTTGACTCACTATCGCAAGGAAACCGTCCGGCTTATCGCGGAGATGACCCTGGGCAGCGGCGCGCTGCTGGTGATCGGCGGCACGGTGGGGGTTGCGGCGTTCCTCACGCTGGCATCGGGCGGCGTCATTGCCGTGCAGGGCTATTCGTCGCTGGGCAACATCGGCATCGAGGCGCTGACCGGCTTCCTATCGGCCTTCCTGAACGTGCGGATCGTGGCACCGGTGATCGCCGGCATCGCATTGGCGGCGACCATCGGCGCGGGCACCACCGCGCAGCTGGGCGCCCAGCGGGTGTCAGAAGAAATCGACGCCTTCGAGGCGATGGCCATTCACTCCGTCGCATATCTGGTATCGACGCGGATCGTCGCCGGGCTGATAGCAATCATCCCGCTGTACTCCCTGTCGGTGCTTGCGGCGTTTTTCGCGGCACGCTTCACGACGGTCTACATCAACGGCCAGTCCGGCGGCCTCTACGACCACTACTTCAATACGTTCCTGAATCCAACCGACCTGCTGTGGTCCTTCCTTCAGGCCATCGTGATGTCGATCGCGGTGATGTTGGTGCACACCTACTACGGCTTCAACGCATCCGGTGGTCCCGTGGGCGTTGGCATCGCGGTGGGTCAGGCGGTGCGGACGTCGCTGATCGTCGTCGTGGTGATTACTTTGTTCATCTCCCTGGCCGTCTACGGCGCGTCCGGTAACTTCAACCTTTCCGGATAGCAGGGGGAACACCGATGAGCGCTTGCGCGAAGAGGAAATAGCTTTGGCGAATTCCGGGTCTCACACCCAGCACGTCAGGATCGCAGCTGCCGTGCTCGCTGCCCTGATCGTCGCGTTCGCCGCTATGACCTACCTGTCGTACACCGCTGCGTTCAGTTCCACCGACAAGGTGACCGTGAGCTCGCCGCGCGCCGGTCTGGTAATGGAACAGGATGCCAAGGTCAAGTACCGCGGCGTTCAGGTCGGCAAGGTGAAAGACATCGAGTTCGCCGACAACCAAGCGAAGTTGACGCTGGCGATCGACAGCGCTCAAATGCGTTACATTCCCTCGAACGCCATTGTGCGGATCGCGAGCAGCACCATCTTCGGCGCGAAGTCGGTGGAATTCGTGCCGCCGCAGGATCCGGTCGGCTCCCTGAAGCCCGGCGCGAATGTGAAGTCCAGCGCAGTGCAGCTGGAAGTCAACACGCTCTTCCAGACGTTGGTCGACCTCTTGAACAAGATCAATCCGGTGGAGCTCAACGCGACGCTGTCGGCTGTCGCCGAGGGATTGCGCGGTCACGGCGACGATTTCGGTGCGACGCTGGCCGGGTTGAATGAGTACCTGCCGAAGATCAACCCCAAGATGGACACACTGCAGTCGGATTTCCAGGATGCGGCGGCGGTGGCCAACATCTACGGCGACGCCGCACCCGACTTGGTGACCGTCCTGGACAACGTGCCGAGTCTGAGCAGCACCCTCGTCGACCAGCAGGACAACCTTAACGCCACACTCCTGGCGGCAACCGGCTTGGCGGACAACGGAACTGCGACCCTGGAACCCGCCGCGGAGGATCTGATCGCGGCCCTCAAGCGGCTGCGCGCACCCCTGAAGGTGCTCGGGGACTACTCGCCGGAGCTGCCCTGTATCTTCACCGGCGTGAAGCGGGCCATCGACACCTTCGGCCCCGTCATCGGTGGCACCAGGCCCGGCCTGTTCACCTCGTCGAACTTTGTCCTCGGCTCGCCCGTGTACCGGTATCCCGAGAGCCTGCCGATAGTGAACGCCACCGGCGGCCCGAACTGCCGGGGCTTGCCCAACATGCCGAGCAAGCAATTCGGCGGCTCGTGGTTCCACTCGCCGTTCCTCGTCACGGACAACGCGTACATCCCCTATGAGCCGTTCACCGAAGTCCAAATCGATGCGCCGTCGACGCTGCAGTTCCTTTTCAACGGCGCATACGCGGAACGGGATGACTACTGATGCCCAGCCATCGCGGAATTCTGATCAAGGTGAGCATCTTCGCCTTTGTGATGGTGTTGGTCGCTGCAGCTCTCGTCGTCATCTTCGGCCAGTTCCGGTTCGCCTCGAGCAACACATACCACGCGACGTTCGACAACGCGTCACGGCTGAAAAGCGGCGATGACGTTCGTATCTCCGGCATCCCGGTCGGAAGCGTGCAGGACATCGGCCTCGACAACGCCAACAAAGTCCAGGTCGCCTTCACCGTCGACAAGCGGTACCAGATTTACACGTCGACGAAGGCGGTGATCCGCTATCAGAACCTGGTCGGCGACCGTTTCCTCGAGGTGACGTCGGGGCCTGGTGAACTGCGGAAAGTACCTCCCGGTGGCACCATTGCGCACACAGACCCGGCGCTGGACCTCGATGCGCTTCTGGGCGGACTGCGGCCGGTGCTCAAGGGTCTCAACGGCGAGAAGATCAACACGATCGGCAACGCGGTCATCGAGCTCCTGCAGGGTCAGGGCGGCGCGCTGTCGAACTTGCTGTCCAACACCGGAGCCTTCAGCCAGTCGCTGGCCGATCGCTACCAGGTGATCTCGGACGTGATCCACAACCTGAACACGGTGCTGACCACCGTCGATCAGAAGAGCGCCCAGTTCGACGCCAGCATCGACCAATTGCAGCAGCTGGTAACGGGATTGGCGCAAGGGCGCGATCCCATCGCGGGCGCGATCCAGCCGCTGGCGTCCGCGGCGTCGGACTTGACGACCGTGCTGCAGAGTTCCCGACGGCCGTTCCAGGGGATCATCGAAAACCTCCGCCCGTTGGCCACCGAGATGGACAACCGCAAGAGCGAGATCAACGCGGTCGTCGAACCATTGGCCGAAAACTATCTGCGGCTCAACTCTCTTGGTGCATACGGCGCGTTCTTCAACATCTACTACTGCTCTGTGCGGCTGAAGATCAACGGACCGTCCGCCGGGTTGCCGTTGCAGCCGGGCGTGACGTCCTCGGACAGTGACATCCTGTTCCCGCAAGGCGGACCGCCCGACCCGTCGAAGGGCAGGTGCTCCGAGAATGGGTGAGGACCGCAACACGCTTCGGACCGGCATCATCGGCATCGTCCTGGTGGTGGCGGTGGTGCTTGTCGCGTTCGGCTACGAGAAGCTGCCGTTCTGGCCGCAGGGCAAGGCCTATGACGCGTATTTCGTTGACGCCGGCGGTATCTCGGCCGGCAGTGATGTCAATGTGTCGGGCATCAAGGTCGGGCAGGTGACCGGTGTCGCGCTCGCGGGCGATGTCGCGAAGGTGACGTTCACGGTGAATCGCAAGGTCAGGGTGGGTGACCAGTCGCTGGCGTCCATCAAGACGGACACGATTCTGGGCGAGAAGTCGCTGGGGGTGACGCCGCGCGGTAGCGGTGAGTCGACGTCAATCCCGTTGAAGCGCACCACGTCGCCTTACACGCTCAATGATGCGCTGCAGGACCTGGGCCAGAACGCCGGTGATCTGGACAAGCCGAAGCTCAACGAGGCGCTGCAGGTCCTGACGGATTCGCTGCACGAGGCCACCCCGCAGCTGCGGCAGGCACTCGACGGGGTGGCTGCGCTGTCGCGCAGCATCAACGCCAACGACGAAGCCCTGGCGCAACTGCTGGAGCGGGCGCACTCGGTGACCAAGGTCCTCGCTGACCGTGCCGGGCAGGTGAACCAGCTAGTGACCGACGGCAATGCGCTGTTCGGCGCGCTGGACGAGCGCCGAGCCGCGCTGAGCAGGCTGATCTCCAGCATTCAGCCCGTTTCGCAACAACTTTCGGGCTTCGTCGCGGACAACCGCAGGGAATTCGGGCCGGCGCTGAAGAAACTCAACGCGGTGCTGGACAACCTGCTCGAACGCCGGGAGCACATCAGCGAGGCATTGCGCCGCCTGCCGCCCTACGCCACAGCCCTGGGTGAGGTGGTGGCATCCGGTCCCGGCTTCCACATCAACCTGTACGGTCTGCCCCCACCGGGAATCGGCGAGATTCTGCTTGACCTTTACTTCCAGCCCGGGAAGCTGCCCGACAGCCTGGCGGACTATCTGAGGGGATTCGTTTCCGAACGCATGATCGTCAGGCCGAAGTCACCATGACCAATCAGCCCAGCACCAGACGGTGGCTACGCATCGGCGTTGTCGTCGCCCTCGTGGCGGCGCTGGCCGGTGGCATCTACATGATGTGGCCCGGCCGGGCCGGCCATAAGGTCGTCGCGTACTTCGAGTCGGCGGTCGGGCTGTACCCGGGTGACGATGTGCGCATCGTCGGGGTCACCGTCGGCACGATCAAAACGATTGAGCCACAACCAGAGTCCGTCAAGATCACGATGTCGGTCCACGATGACGTCAAACTTCCCGCCAATGTGCAGGCCGTCATCATGGCGCCGAACATCGTCGCCGCACGGTTCGTCCAGCTCGCCCCGGCATACACCACCGGCGCCGTCCTCGCCGACGGCACGCCCATCGATTTGAAGCGCACTGCCTCCCCCGTCGAGTGGGACGAGGTGAAGACCGAGCTGACCAAACTCAGCACAACGCTTGGACCGCAAGCCGGTTCGGTGCAGGGCCCGCTCGGCAAGTTCGTCGACCAGGCCGCGGCCACCTTCGACGGAAACGGCGACTCGTTCCGGCAGGCACTACGCGAGCTGTCGCAAACCGCGGGACGGCTGGGCGATTCCCGCACCGATCTGTTCGGCACGGTGAAGAACCTGCAGATCCTGATCAATGCGCTGTCCAAGAGCAACGAGCAGATCGTGCAGTTCAGCGGCCACCTGGCGTCGGTGTCACAGGTTCTCGCGGACAGCTCGAGCAACCTCGACGGTACGCTCGGCACTCTCAACGAAGCACTGTCCGATGTGCGGGGATTCCTCAGCGACAACAACAACGTGCTGATCGGACAGGTGGACAAGCTGTCACAGCTGACCAAGCTCTTCGCCGACCAGCACGACGACCTTGAGCAGATCCTGCACGTGACACCCAATGGGTTGGCGAACTTCTACAACATCTACAACCCCGCTCAGGGCACCGCGAACGGTCTGCTATCGCTGCCGAACTTCGCAAACCCGGTGCAGTTCATCTGCGGCGGCGTATTCGAAGGCAGCATGTACGTCGACAACATCAAGCGTGCCGAGATCTGCCGGGAGCGGATGGCGCCTGTGCTGCAGCGGATTGCAATGAACTACCCGCCCGTCCTCTTGCACCCGATCAACACCATGACCGCGTACAAAGGCCAGGTCCAGTACGACACGCCTGCCACCGAGGCGAAGGCCAAGACGTATCTGCCCTACCTGCAGTGGATTCCGGCCGATGGGCGCACGCCACCACGTATGGGTGACGCCGGTATCGATCAGCTGATGTTGCCTCCTAATCCCATGCAGGGGCCGCCCCCTCCGGCACAGCCGCAGTTCCTCCAGCCGGCTGGACCCCCGCCGGGACCGGACGCACCCGGGGCGCCGCCGGATCCGGCGCCGGGTTCATTCCCGGCCGAGGGTGTGGCGCCGATGCAGCCGGGAGTCGGCGGATGACGCGCCGCGTGTTGCGGGCCAGACTGAGCCGGGGTGCGGTGCGCGTCGCCGCACTCGGCACGGGAGCGCTGACGCTCGCGGGATGCCAGTTCGGCGGCCTGAACTCCCTGAACATGCCGGGCACGGCGGGACACGGCTCGGGCTCCTACGCGGTGACCGTGGAAGTGCCTGACGTCGCGACGATGCCCCAGAACTCGCCGGTGATGATCGACGACGTCACCGTCGGAAGCGTTTCCGGTGTCGACGCGGTGCAGCGAGCCGACGGTTCTTTCTATGCGGCGGTGAAGCTTTCACTCGACAAGGGCATCAAGGTGCCTGCGAACGCGATTGCCCGGGTGGCACAGACGTCGCTGCTCGGTTCCCAACACATCGAGCTGGCGACGCCGGTCGGCCAGGCGCCCGCGACCGAGTCGCTCAAAAACGGCGCGAACGTCCCGCTCGGCAACTTCAGCCGATATCCGACCACAGAAGAGGTGCTCTCGGCGCTCGGCGTCGTGGTGAACAAGGGCGGACTCGGTGCGCTGCAAGACATCACGGACGAGGCATACAACGCTGTCGCGGGCCGGATGGGCAACTTCACGGACCTTATTCCGCGGCTCGCCGAGTTCACGTCGGCACTGAACCGCCAGACCAACGACATCATCGCAACTGCTGAGGGATTGAACCGGCTGTCCGGTGAGCTGGCCGCACACAAGGACAGTCTGAGCCGGGCGATCGACACGTTGCCGGCGGCGTTGAAGGTACTCAACGACAATCGCAAGAACATCGTCGACGCCTTCGCCGCTCTGCAGAGCTTCTCCCTGGTGGCATCGCACATCCTGACTGAGACGCGTGCGGACATCGCAGCCGATCTGAAGGACGCCTTCTCATTGATCAAGCCGATCAACGACGTTCGTGCGGACTTCGTTTCCGACATCGACCTGCTGCCGACCTTCCCGTTCACCACGCGATACCTGCGGCGGGCAGTCCGGGGCGACTACCTGAACGTGTTCGTCACGTTCGACCTCACCGTGCGCAGGCTGGGCGAGACGATCTTCACGACGTCGAAACTCGACCCGAACATGCCGCACCTGAACGAGGTCGTGAATCCACCGGACTGGCTCGTCGGCTCGTTCGCGAACCTGAACGGGCAGGCGGCTGACCCGTTCAAGATCCCGCCCGGCACTGCCTCGGGCCAGGAAGAGCGGCCGAACTGATGTTGGACCGATTAGCACGCATCCAGTTGATGATCTTCGCGACCGTCACCGTCCTGTGCGTCGGTGCGATCGCCATCTTCTACTTACGGGTCCCCGCCCGGCTCGGCATCGGTGCGTACGACATCACCGCCGACTTCGACGCTGCGGGCGGCCTGTACCGGTATGCGAACGTGACATATCGCGGCGTGACGGTGGGCCGTGTCGAAGCCGTTGATCTGTCCAACACCGGCGTTGTTGCGCACATGCAGCTCAACAGCGACTTCAAGGTTCCGGAGAACGTCAAGGCGACCGTCAAGAGCGTGTCCGCGGTGGGCGAGCAGTACGTCGACCTGGTCCCGCCCGGTGACCCGTCCAAGTCGGCATTGCACGACGGCTCGCGGATCACCGACACCGCAATCGGCCAGGACATCGCAGGGTTGTTGAACCAGGCTCAGACGTTGGTGAGCAGCATCAGCAACACCCGGCTGCAGGACCTGTTGAGGGAAACGTTCAAGGCGTTCAGCGGTTCCGGGCCAGACCTGGCCCGGCTGATCCAGTCGGCGCGGGCGCTCGTAGATGAGGCCAATGCGAACTGGCCGGAGACCGCACAGTTGATCGACCAACTCGGCCCGTTCCTGCAAGCACAGATTCAAAGCGGCGACGACATCAAGTCGCTGTCGAACGGCCTCGCACGGTTCACCACCGAACTGCGGCAAGCGGATCCGCAGTTGCGCGCGCTGTTGACCACCGCGCCGAGCGCGGCAGCCGAAGCCAACACCACGTTCAGCGGAATCCGGCCGACGTTCCCTGTGCTGGCTGCCAGCCTGGCCGAACTCGGCCGGGTCGGGGTCATCTACAACAAGTCGATCGAGCAGGCGCTGGTCATCTTTCCGGCGCTGATGTCGGCGCTGATCACGGTCGCCGGCGGCGTCCCGGGTGACGAAGGCGGCAAGCTGGACTTCAAACTCGATCTGGGCGACCCGCCGCCGTGCTCCACCGGGTTCATCCCCCCGCAATTCATTCGGCCACCTGCTGACCAGACGCTGCGCGATCTGCCCAAGGACATGTACTGCAAAGTCCCGCAGAACGATCCGAGCGCCGTGCGTGGCGCACGCAACTACCCGTGCCAGGAGTTCCCCGGCAAGCGGGCTCCCACGATCCAGTTGTGCCGGGATCCCCGCGGGTACGTCCCACTTGGCAACAACCCATGGCGTGGACCGCCGGTCCCCACCGGAACGCCGATCGAGGATCCGCGGAATATCCTGCCGCCCAACAAGTATCCGTACATTCCGCCGGAGGCAGACCCAGACCCGGGGTATCCCGTCGCACCGGGTTCGGTGCCGCCGGGCGTTCAGCCGGGGCCCGGTCCCGCGCCGCACCAACCCTGGCCGTACATCCCGCCGCCCAACGACAACGGCCCACCGCCACCGCTGACCGCATGGGTGCCACCGGCGCCCTATCCCGACGCGTGGCCACCGCCGGCGAATCCGCAGCCGCCGCCGCTGTCACCAGGACCGTATCCTCCTGTGGTGCCTGCGCCCGGCCCGGCTCCGGCACCCGCACCGCCGCCAGACCCGGCAGCGCTGCCCCCTGCGGCGGTGGCTCCTCCGGGTGTAAACGGGGTGTCGTACAACAGCTACGACCAGAACAGCGGGAAGTTCATCGACGCGAACGGAAACGCCGCGGTGTACGCCCCGGGCGCGGATAACATGCGCCCGCAAGAGAATTGGAACGACCTGATGCTTGATCCGAGGCAGACATAGATGACCGAAATTGACTCATCGGAGAAGGTGACCCGTCGCCGAGCGGTACGCGCCGCGGGTCCGGCAGACGGTGCCGCCGCCGAGACCACCACCGTCAGAGTGGACAAAGCGGTTCGCGAAGATGTGCCGCAGCGCAAGACCGAGGCCAGGCGCCGACGGTCGCCCAATCGCCGATTGGTTGCCATCGTGGCTCTGGCCGCAGTCTGCGTCGCGACGGTACTCGCGGGCAGCCTGGCCGGATGGCTGCTGTGGGGTGAGAAAAAGCAGGAACAGGCACAGGCTCAGAATCAGAAGTACGTCGACACCGCGGTTCAGACATTGGTGAACATGTACACCTTCAAACCGGACAACCTCGAGCAGAGTGTCGACACCTTCTATTCGGGTATCAGCGGACCGCTGCGCGATGAATGGACCCGGGACAATCACCTACAGAACCTGAAGGCCTTCCTGCGCGCCACAGGCAACAGTTCCGAAGCCGCGGTCAGCGGCGCCACCCTGGAAAGCGTTGACACCGAGACGAAGACGGCTGTGGTGCTGGTGTCGCTGCGGGTGACCCAGAGCGACACGAACGGCAACAACAAGCCCTCACTGCCGATGCGTTGGCGTGTTCAGGTGTCCGAAGACCTGGACACCGGGCAACTGACCACGTCTGACATGAAGTATCCCGACGGGGGCAATTGATGCGGTGGTTCGTCAACGGACTGCTGGGGCTGCTCTGCGTCGCTTTCGTTGCATTCGCCGCCGCAGGCGGCTGGTTCTACTGGGATCGCGTCGAGTTGCGCGGTGCTGAGCTTGCACGTGAGGAGCTGCCCGCGCTCGCTAAAGACCAGGTACCCAAGATCTTCGGTTACGACTACCAGACGGTGGAAGGCAGCCTCAACACCGCGTATGCGATGTTGACTCCTGAATTCCGGCGGACGTTCCAGGAGACGGCGAACAAGGACATCATCCCGCATGCGCGGGAACGGCAAATGATCAGTCAGGTCAACGTCGTCGGGGCCGGGATGATGGACGCCCACCGCGACTCCGGGTCGGTGATGGTGTACATGAACCAGACCTGGATCGACAAGTCACGCCAACCTCTTTACAACGGCAGCCGGATCAAGGTCGATTACGAACGCGTGCACGGCAAGTGGCTGATCAACTTCATCAAGGTGATCTAGCTGCCGGTCGTCCCCGCCAACGCGTCGAGGAATGACCGTGCCCACTGGTCGACGTCGTGGGTCAGCACCTGGCGGCGCAGCGCGCGCATCCGGCGGCGACCCTCCTCCTGCGGCTGGTTGATCGCGGCCTCGATGGCGTCCTTGACGCCCTCCAGGTCGTGCGGATTGACCAGGTAGGCTTGATTCAATTCGCTTGCCGCTCCGGTGAATTCGCTGAGAACCAGCGCGCCGCCCAGGTCGCTTCGGCAGGCCACGTATTCCTTTGCCACCAAGTTCATCCCGTCCCGCAGCGGGGTGACCAGCATGACGTCGCTGGCAGCGAAGAACGCGACCAGCTCGTCGCGGGGGATGGGCCGGTGCAGGTAGTGCACCACGGGGTGGCCCACTTCGGCGTACTCGCCATTGATGTGGCCGACCTCCCGCTCGATGTCCTCGCGCAGGGCCTTGTAGCTTTCGACGCGTTCCCGGCTCGGCGTGGCCAGTTGCACGAACACGGTGTCGTCGCGCTTGACCCGCCCCTCGTCCAGCAACTCCGAAATCGCTTTCAACCGAACGTCGATGCCCTTCGTGTAGTCGAGGCGGTCGACTCCGAGCAGGATCTTGCGGGGATTGCCCAACTCGACGCGGATCTCGCGGGCCCGCTGGCGAGTGCTGCGCTGACGGCCCTTCTTGTCGAGGTCCGCGGAGTCGATCGAGATCGGGAACGCGCCCACGCGCACCTTGCGGTCCCCATACTCGATCTCGCCGAACCGGGACCGGACGCCGACGCTTCCCCGTGAGGTGTCCGCGCCGACCAGCCGCCGCGCGAGGATCAGGAAGTTTTGCGCCCCACCGGGCAGGTGGAAGCCGACCAGATCCGCGCCGAGCAGCCCCTCGACGATGGCCTTCCGCCAGGGCATCTGCATGAACAGTTCGACCGGGGGCAACGGGATGTGCAGAAAGAAGCCGATGGTTAGGTCCGGCCGCAGATCCCGCAGCATTTTCGGGACCAACTGCAGCTGGTAATCCTGAACCCACACAGTTGCATTGGGTGCCGCGGCTCGCGAGGTTGCTTGCGCGAAGCGGCGATTCACGTCGACGTAGCGCTCCCACCACGCGCGGTCGTAGATCGGTTTGACGATCACGTCGTGATAGAGCGGCCACAGCGTGGCGTTCGAGAAGCCCTCGTAGTACTCCTCGACATCGTCAGCGCTCAACCGCACGGGGTAGAGGTGCAGGTCGTCTTCGACGATGGGGTCCTCGTCCGTGTCTGGCACACCCGGCCAGCCGATCCAGGCACCCTTGTTACGGCGGAGAATCGGTTCGAGCGCGGTGACCAGACCCCCTGGGCTTCGCTTCCAGGTGGTCGTTCCGTCGGGCAGCCGTTCCATGTCGATCGGCAGCCGGTTGGCGACAACGACGAAATCGGATCCGTTTCCGCGGTCGGGTGAACCGGTGTTGTCCGCGGACCGAGTCATTTACGACTCGTTCTTCGCGGGTCCAATGCCGAGCATCGACAGAAAGATCCGGCATTCGTCGGCGTCGGTCGCGTACGCCGCGACCACCCGGCGAGCCTGCCGAGCGGTGCTGTCGGCCAGCGGTTCGACGTCACCGAGCTCGGCAGGGTCAGATTTTGTGGGCATACCGTCAACTTTAGGTCAAGGCTGCCGCGGAGCACACTGCCGTTTTCGTGAGCTAGGGGCTTTGATGCACCGAGGTGTCGACCTGTGGCACGTTGCCGCCCGGTGAGCCGTAAAGATCCTGCTCGACGCAGTTGGCCTGGTCACCACCACTGCACTCGGTCAGCTGTTGTTCGCTGGGCGCACCCGCGGGTGTGCTCGCGCCGCCGCCGCTGGGGACCAGTTCAGGCACACACGCGTAGGTGAAGGGGTCCTCGGTCTCACCGGACGGGCAGGCCGCCACCGGCGTTCCCGTGGTCGGAGTCGGGTGAACGAACACGGCGATCGCCGGCGAGATGGCAACCGCGGCAGCGAAGCCGCCCGCGAAGATGAGGCGACGGGCCGGTAGATCGAATTTCGCCATGGGAGTCCTGTCTTGAGTGCCGTTCACCGGAGTCTATGAATACAGCAAGGATTCTGCACAACTTCGCGGCGTTCACGACCATCTGCGGCCGTGTCGGACGCAGGTCGTAAGCGCATTCGAGCGTGACGCCGGGCCGATGTGAACGTCCGTGGTTC
>JAVHWG010000014.1:0-3477 GCA_032159965.1 Mycobacterium sp. | reverse complement strand
GGGAATCGGCGCAACGTGACCATTCGGTCTGGTTCCACGCACCGGCGGTGCTCTCCGATTGGCTTCTCTACGAACGGTCTTCACCGAGCAGTGCGGACTCGGTCGCGCTTGCGAGTGGAACGATGTTCAACCGCAACGGCGACCTGGTGTGCACGGTGAGCCAAGAGATGTACTTCCCGCCGCACCGGATCTAAGTGACACCGGGCAGTAGGTGAGTCCGTCCTGGCCAAACGCTGTGCTCAGTTGACAGTACGGCGCACAATTGAGATGTCCGTTTGAACCTGGGAGCCGCGATGAGCGAGCAACTGTACGACTTTTTCGGCGAAATCTTCCGTCGGTATTTCATCCCCGCCATCGACGCGTACCCGCGGATGGGTCGAACCCTCGTCGGAAGCTTGCTTTCCCTCACGGACGACATCTCGGACAAATTGAATCAAACCCGGTGCGCGGCAACGGCATGGGGAAAGGCCGAGAACCCGAACGCCGAGATCACCTCGGAACTCTTCGTGATCACCCAACACGGACTGATGTATGCCGCCGGGTTGAACGAGTCGCAGCGCCCGCTCTACTACCTCGCCACGCCGCAGGGGTTGTTCGATCCGTTCGTCGACCAGGTCGACACTGCCGAACTGCCCGACGGTGCGATAGTCCTGGTGGACGACAGGTTGCGGCACGACCTCGCATCCGCTCATCCGATGGACGCCGCGCTGCGCCGGATACTCGATGAGCACCTTGCGCTGCGGGTGGATCTGCACGCGTAGCGATTACTGGACCGCGCGCCGGATCAATGCGCTCGACCACCAAGACACCTCAGTTCGTGTGCCACCGCGTCGAATGCACGCAGCGTGTCCAGCATGTGCGGCTCATGAGAGTGCGGTTGGGTGGATAGCTTCGCGGCGACCATCTCCGCGGCGCGGTTTACGTAGATCATCTGGCCACACATGCCTAGGCACAACACGACGTTGCTGCCCGGGTCGGGAAACCACACTTGGTTGCGGTACATTCCGCCGGGCAATTCGGTGTCGTCCGGGCTGGCGGCGAACGCCTGACGCGAGTCGGGTGCGCCGTCGAGAGTGTCGGCGATCCACGCCGCCGGCACCACTTGCTGCCCGGTCAACGAGACACCGTCGCGCAAGAACAGCGACCCGAACCGGACCATATCGGTAAGACAGGCGTTGATGCCGCCGTCGAACAGTCCGGTGCCGACTGTGTCTATGCCGATGGTGGCGTCGCACTGGGCGCCGATGCGGCTCCATACGAGTTCCGACATCAGTTCGGGCATCCGCTGGCCGCCGGCGACCTCGCAGATCCAGCCCAGTACATCGGTTTCACACGAGCGATATTCGAACGGGCCGCCGTGAGCCGACTTCTGCCGCAAGGTCAGCAGGAATTCATGCAGCGTCGACGGCGCGTCCGGACTTTTCTTGGGTGCCCACCCGATTGCCTGGTCGAGGAGGTGTATCTCCGCGGCTGGGTCATCGTAATCCTCGGAGAAAGCGATACCCGACCGCATGTCCAGCAGGTTGCGCACCGTCGCACCGGCGTAGCCGCAGTTCGCTAAGACGGGAACAAATGCGGTGACGGGCGCGTCAAGCTCGATCGCGTCGGCCGCGTGCAGCGCGCCAACGACGGCTGCCACCAGCGACTTACTCACCGAGAACAGCAGGTGCCGGGTCTGGGACCCCAGGCCGTCGAGGTACTCCTCGGCCAGCATCGACCCGCGGTAGGCGACGGCCCACCCGTCGGTAGCGGTGGTGGCCATCACCGCCCCGACGGTGGTGCTCACCCCGGCAGTGCTGGTCACCGGGATCTCGGCTAGCCGAGCACTGGCTGCGGACAACGCTGCGGCCGGCCCGGTCCCGCGCGAAATGATCGCGGTCGGGACGAAGTCGTCGACGTGTTGGAACGACCAATGCGAATATGGCGCGGACAGCCAGTTGTCGAGTGAGATACCGGCCGGGAGGCGACCGGGTTCGCCGCGGATCATGCCCGCGGCTTCACCGGATCGCCGTGGTCGGGCTCATGCTCGCGCGACAAGCCGCGAGACGATCGGCGTGGCCGGCGCCAGAGGTGTTGAGACGAACTTCGCCTTAAGACCCTTGACCCAGCGCTTGCAGCGCTCGGTGAGCTGGTAGTCATTGGTCTGCAGGTGCCCGCGGGTGACGAGCACGCCGAGTTGGGCGCCCTCGCAGCGTAAGTCGCCAGGCGCCGCGACACGCATGTAGAAGGCTTCGGACTCGTCGAGCAGCGTGGCCCAGTCGTTGCCCTGGCGCGCAAACCAGACGCGCCCGTCGTCGTCGATGTGCCATACACCGGTTCGTGGGGTTGCGGTGAACAGCTCGACGTCCGGCGAAGTCTCCGTGATTATCAGCTGACCCCAGACCTCGTCTTCGCCGTAGCCTCGCTCCCAGCGCGAGTTGATCTCGTCGATGTCGAGTTGGTAGTCGACGTCCATGTACTCGAGCAGATGAAAGAGGAACAGCGGCATGTCGGCGTACGCCTCAGTGGTCAAGTTGGTCATCGGGCTCGCGCCGCTCAGGCGCGGGTTCACCTCGCCGAGATAGAGCACGTCGGAGTCCAAGTCGTGCAACAGGTCCACCTCGAAGTAGCCGCGGTACCCCTCGCGGCTGAGGATGTCGCCGAGCTTTCGCACAATGTCTCGCGCGGCGCGCGTCTGCGCCGGCGGCAGCACCTCGCGCCAGACGTCATTGCCACACCAGCCGCCCTTGCGCGGGGTCAGCTCTGGGTGCCCGACCAGACTTGTCATCGCGGGGCCGATAACGGTGCCGTGGCGGGTCACGGTGCCCTCGATGCACACCTCGACGTTGCGGATGCGCTTCATGACTTTGACTTCCTGCTGCCCCACCAGGTCACCGGCGTGATCGTCCCAGTCGCGCTGGCCCCGCACAAAGAACACCGTGGTACCGGCGTCGCCATAAGCGGCCACAACGACTAGGTCATCGCCCAGCCCCGCGCTGCGCGCGAGCTCCGACAACTCGTCGTAGGAGCTGACCCGCCCGATCACATGAGGCACGCTCGGCACACCGGCTTCGTCAGCAAGGCGTGTCATCACGACCTTGGAGCCCAGGCGATGGCGCAGCTCTGCCGGGGGGTGCATGACCTCGAGCCCCGCCTGGCGCGCGAGGGCCTGGGTCTCCTCGTCAAGCATCACAAAGCAGGCCTTGCCACCGGGTCCTCGTCGCGCGATGAACTCGAGTGTCTCGGGATCGGCCAGGAGGTGATTGCACACGTCCCCCATGGACCCGAAATCAATGCGGTCCCGCCGCCGGGGCACGAATACGCGCGAATGTGCGCCTTCAAAAGAGTCAAAGTAGGTCACATAGAAGAAGTTTCGTACCCAACGGTCGATGCCTAGCAGGTTGAACGGGGTCGGCGAGATGAAGTACAGCGGCGTGGCGTTGGTGTGAAAGAACGCGCGTATGTCCGAGAGGCCGTTCAACATGCGGCGCGGCTCGG
>JAVHWG010000148.1:0-4072 GCA_032159965.1 Mycobacterium sp. | reverse complement strand
TCCGCGACGAGAGACTCCAGCGCAACGCCATGGTCGTCGGTGCTCATCTCAGAGCGAGATTGCAAGCGCTGCAGGAGAAACATCCGATCATCGGCACGGTCCATGGGTTCGGCCTTTATCTCGGTGTCGAGTTGGTACGCGATCCAGACACGCTCGAACCAGCTACCCGGGAAACTGAGTCGATTTGCAATCGAATGCTCGAACTTGGCGTGGTGATCCAGCCGACGGGCGATCACCAGAACATCTTGAAGACCAAGCCTCCGCTGTGCCTCGACGAAGCCGGCGCGGACTTCTACGTCGACACGCTCGAGCGGGTGTTGTCCGAAGGCTGGTGATCAGTCAGGAAAGTCCATTGGCACGTTCAGCGTGTTGATGGTGGCGGCGAGCCCGTCGTATTGCGCTGCGAGCAGGCAGAATTCGATGAGCTGTGGCTTGTCGAGGTGGCACGTCAGCTCGTCCCAGGTGTCCTGCGACACCTTACGATCCAAGACGAACTCGTCGGTCGCTTTGATCAACGCGCGTTCCCGATCCGTCAACCCGGCGGCATGTGGCCCGTCGAAGATCAGTGCCTGCGTCGCCGAGTCGACGCCGCGGCTGCGCGCGAGACGTCGGTGCTGCTGCAACTCGTACTCACACTCGCGCAGATGCCCGATGCGCAGGATCACGAACTCGCTGTCGCGCCGGGGAAGCTTTCCCATACCGAGCAGGATCGCCGAGTACGGGATGAACGCCTTGAGCAGTCGCTTGTTCTGTCCGAGAGTGGTGAACAGGTGAAACTCAGGGACGCGGGCACCGCGCGCGGTCACCTTGGCGATCACCCAATTCACCGGGCCCAGTTCGCGAAGCCCCCCGGGTTCGATGCGGGGCCCGGTCACGTCGCGCGCACCAGGTACGGGGAGACGGTGCTGCGATGTTCGTCGATGTCGAGCGCACGGCCCAGCGCCGGAAATGCCCGCTGCGGGCAGTTGTCGCGGTCGCATACTCGGCAGCCCGCGCCGATCGGTGTGGCAATGTCGCCCGCCAAGTCCAGTCCCTCCGAGTAAACGAGCCGGTGTGCGTGCCGAAGCTCGCAGCCCAGTCCTATGGCAAATGTCTTACCCGGCTGACCGTAGCGCGACGCGCGGCGTTCGACGGTGCGCGCCACCCACATGTAGCTTCGCCCGTCGGGCATCTGCGCAATCTGCACCAGGATCTTCCCGGGATTGGAGAACGTCTCGTACACGTTCCACAGCGGGCAGGTGCCGCCGCTTGCCGAGAAATGAAAACCTGTGGCGGACTGTCGTTTTGACATATTTCCCGCCTTGTCGACGCGGACGAATGAGAACGGGACGCCACGCATCGACGGTCGCTGCAGGGTCGACAGCCGGTGGCAGATGGTTTCGTAGCTCACAGAATAGAACGCGGACAGCCGCTCGATGTCGTATCGAAAATTGTCTGCGACGTCGTGGAACTGGCCATACGGCAGCACCGTCGCCGCCGCGAAGTAGTTCGCCAGGCCCATCCGCGCCAGCGTGCGCGACTCGTCGCTGGTGAACTTGCCCTCGTCGACCAACTCGTCGATCAGACCCCCGAACTCGAGGTACGCGAGCTCGGCGGCCAGTTTGAAGACCTGCTGCCCACCCGAGAGGTGACCACTCATCTGCAACGTCTTGGTCTGTGGGTCGTAGCGGTGCAGAACCGTGTCGCCGAGGTCGGTGCGTCGCACGATCCGTACGCCGTGCACCTGCGCCAGGCGCTGGCCGATGTCGGCGGCAAGCTCGCCGCGATGCAGCCTCATGCGCACCGTCAGGTCTTCGGCGGCGGAGTCCAGCGTGTGCAGGTAGTTCTGTCGCTGGTAGAAGTAGTCGCGCACTTCCTCGTGGGGCATGCTGATCGCCGCGCTTCCGCTGCTGCCGTCGCTGAACCGGTCTTCGGTGGCGGTGGCCAGCTGTGCCGTCGTGATTCGGTAGCGCTGGTGCAGGTTGACCATCGCCCGGGCGAGGACGGGATGAGCGCCGACCATGTCGGCGATCTCCGCCACGTCGACGTCTATGCCGAGGTCGTGGTCCATGGTCACCTCCCGAAGTTCGGCGACCAGGCGGGTGTCGTCCTGGGGCGCGAAGAATGTCGCGTCCACCCCGAACACGTCGCTGATCCGCAGCAGCACCGCGACCGTCAACGGCCGCACGTCGTGCTCGATTTGGTTGAGGTAGCTGGGGGAGATCTCCAGCATCTGGGCCAGCGCCGCCTGGCTGAACCCACGCTCGCTTCGCAGCTGACGAATCCGCGATCCGACGAACGTCTTCGGCATGCTGAGCACGGTACCCGCGATTGCTAACCGCCGGTTCGCAGTATTGGCAATGTCGGCCGAGTTGGTCTTGGGAACACGCGGTTGGCATGATCCAAAGCGATGACCCTGGACAAAGTGATGATGCCGGTGCCCGACCCGCATCCCGATGTCTTCGACCGCGAGTGGCCGTTGCGCGTCGGCGACATCGACGCCACTGGTCGCCTGCGCCTCGACGCCGCCTGCCGGCACATCCAGGACGTCGGCACGGATCAACTGCGCGAGATGGGTTTTCAAGACACTCACCCGCTGTGGATCGTGCGCAGGACGATGATCGATCTCATCCGGCCGATCGAGTTCCAGGACACGCTGCGACTTCGGCGATGGTGTTCGGGCACGTCGAACCGATGGTGCGAGATGCGGGTCCGGGTGGACGGGCGCAGAGGCGGCCTCGTCGAGTCGGAGGCGTTCTGGATCAACATCAACCGCGAAACCCAGGGACCGGCACGCATCTCGGACGACTTCCTGGAGGGCTTGAGCCGCACTACCAGTGTCGACCGGCTGCGTTGGAAGGGTTACTTGAAGCCCGGACCGCGCGAGACCGCAGACCAGATCGTGGAATTTCCGGTGCGGTTCACCGACATCGACCTGTTCGATCACATGAACAATTCCGTGTACTGGAGCGTGGTCGAGGAGTACCTGTCGGCAACGCCGGGGATCCTGCGCAGCCCCACCCGGGTCACCATCGAGCACGAGGCGCCGGTCGCGTTGGGCGACAAGCTCGAAATCGTCGCCCACATCCACCCGCCGGGGTCGACCGATCAGTTCGGCGACGAGCTGGCGAAGAAGACTGTTACCACTCTCACATACCTGGTCGGCGACGAAGTCAAGGCCGTCGCCTCGATCTTTTCGCTTTAGCGAGCAGACACCTCGTATTCACCTGATGACCTGCGGCAATAGTGTTACCCGCGAGTAGCAACTGAACCGTTCAAGCTCAGGGCGGTCTTCGCAAACTTCGCAGTCGTACCCCGTCCTATAGCTAAAATTTGCAATCGAAACGACTGGAACTGCGGGAATGCGGTGTGCGATGGTCGAGTTAGCACAAGAGCTAAGCCGCCCGAACGGTTAACAATCGGCTTAGGGACAACTTGAAGGAGCCACCCCAATGTCGACCGTTGGCACACCGAAAACGCCCGAGCAGATACAGCAGGACTGGGACACCAACCCGCGCTGGAAGGGCATCGAGCGCACGTACTCCGCTGAGGACGTCGTCGCCCTGCAGGGCACCGTGGTCGAGGAGAGCACCCTTGCCCGTCGCGGCGCGGAGGTGCTGTGGAGCCAGCTTCATGAGCTGGAGTTCGTCAACGCCCTGGGCGCGCTGACGGGCAACATGGCCGTCCAGCAGGTCCGCGCAGGCCTGAAGGCCATCTACCTGTCGGGTTGGCAGGTCGCCGGGGACGCGA
Organism: Mycobacterium sp.; assembly: GCA_032159965.1. Lineage (GTDB taxonomy): Bacteria > Actinomycetota > Actinomycetes > Mycobacteriales > Mycobacteriaceae > Mycobacterium. The sequence goes on along the minus strand of JAVHWG010000148.1, from coordinate 343 downwards.
ACCTGTCCGGCCACACCTACCCCGACCAGAGCCTCTATCCCGCCAACTCGGTGCCGCAGGTGGTGCGCCGGATCAATAACGCGCTGATGCGTGCGGACCAGATCGCCAAGGTCGAAGGTGACACGTCCATCGACAACTGGCTGGCACCGATCGTCGCCGACGGCGAGGCCGGCTTCGGCGGCGCGCTCAACGTCTACGAACTGCAGAAGGCCATGATCGCCGCCGGCGTCGCGGGCTCGCACTGGGAGGATCAGCTGGCCTCGGAGAAGAAGTGCGGACACCTCGGTGGCAAGGTGCTGATCCCGACCCAGCAGCACATCCGCACCCTGACCTCGGCCCGCCT
>JAVHWG010000592.1:0-24515 GCA_032159965.1 Mycobacterium sp. | reverse complement strand
TGTGGTGTGTGGCCGACCATGCACACCAACTCCAGTCGCATCATGACGGCGTTCAGCGACCTCCCGCACGCCGCAGAAGTCGTCTACCCGTCGAACGGCGACATCCGCGACTACCTGCACCGCTATGCCGCGGCTTTTGGTCTCGTCTCTCGTATCCGGTTCAACACGACGGTCGTGTCGCTCCGGCAAGACACCGCCGGGTGGCTTGTGGGCCATAGCGATACGCACGAGCATTTCGATCGAGTCGTGGTGGCGAGCGGCAGGTTCCACACTCCCGCCGTCCCAGCCGTTCCAGGACTCTCCTCGTTCACCGGCTCCGCGGGGGTGGTCTCCACCTACGACTACGCGGGTCCGTCGCCCTATCTCGGCAAGCGGGTTCTGGTGGCGGGTTGCGCGGTCAGCGCGTTGGAGATCGCCGCCGAGCTCGCTCAACTCGGCGCTGCCCGCGTCGTCGTCACGCAGCGACGTCAGCGGTACGTGTTGCCCAAGTTCGCGGCCGGGGTGCCGTCGGATCACCGGATCTTCACCCGGTACGCAACACTGGCGAGCGAGCGCCTCCCGTCGGCCGAAGTCGACCGCCAGTTGAAAGAGATCGTGGTCGAGGCAGGTGGCAGTCCCGAGCAGTACGGCGCACCCGCGCCCGATCCGTCCCTCTTCGCCGCCGGGGTCACCCTGAGCCAGGAATATCTGCCCCTCGTTGGCGAGGGCCGGATTGCGGTGCGGCCGTGGATGACGTCGATCGACGACGCGACGGTGACCTTCGCCGACGGGCACGCGGACGAATTCGACGGGATCGTGCTCGGCACGGGGTTCGCGCTGTGCCTGCCGTTTCTCAGCAGCGAGATCCGGGCGGTACTCGACCTCGACGCGGTGCATCTGGACGCCGACAGGTACACCTTCCACCCCGATCTTCCAGGACTGGCCTTCGTAGGAATGTGGGATCAGTCCGGCGGTTACTTTGTGCCGCTGGAACTTCAGGCTCGGTGGATCGCCTACACCTGGGGCGGCACCATCCCCGCGACGACCGAGGCAGACCAACGGGCTGCGTTAGCTGACTATCGCGCGCGCCGCGGGATGTCCCAGAAGTCCCGAATGAACCTGGTGGCGTTGATGTTCGCGCGAGCAGCGGGCGTGGAACCAGGGTTGGACAATTGGCCGGCCCTGCGGCGGGCGTTGTTATTCGGCCCACTTGCCCCGAGCTGTTTTCGACTCGAAGGCCCGGATGCGCTGCCCGACGCCGCGACACGATTCGCCCGAGAAGCCGCAACGTTCGACGCCATCGCGTCTAGCGAGTTCACCGAGCGCGAACGCCGGTACTGGTCGCTGGTGGAGGCTGCGGCCCCGCGATCCTGACAGCGAATTACAGGTTGCCTGGATCGTCGGGGACGTCGACGGCATGCTCGCGCAGAGCCTGCAACGGCACCACATCGAGCGTCGACGCGTGCGTGCACGCCAGCACCACCGGGGCGGCGCACGCGGACTCATACGCCCGCAGCCAGTTCACCGCGGTAACGCACCAGCGGTCGCCGGGCACAAGCCCCGGGAACTGGTATCGAGGCATCGGCGTGGTCAGATCGTTGCCGATGCTGCGCTGGTGCTCCAGAAACTCCGCGGTCACCACCGCGCAAATGGTGTGCAAGCCGATGTCCTGGGGCCCGGTCGAGCAACAGCCGTCGCGGTAGAAACCGGTCAGCGGGTCGGTGCCACACGGTTCGAGTACGCCGCCAAGAACGTTGCGATCGGGCATCCGACAAGTATCCCGTCCCGATTTCGGCGACTCTCGGCCGGATCCGCACGACATCGCCAGCAAACTCGTATGGTGTCTAAGTATCGGTGACTGGTACACGGCACACGCCGTCACGAGCAAACGAGGCGAGGACTAATCGCGATGCGCTGGATTGGCCGATGGTGGCGGCAGTCCGACCACTTCGACTGGATAAGCAGGTATCTGCAGGCGCAGCGGATGACCTCCGTCACCCGCTTTCTGATGGCTGCGGTCGCCGCATCGTTAGGGGTGATACCCCTCGCGCTGTTGTTCTCCGCCGCGGGACCCGATGACACGGTCGGCGTCATCTTCGCCTGTATGTCCTGCATCGGCGGCCTGCTGAGCGCGTTGCTCTGGGTGCTGCGGTGGCCCACCAGAACCGAATCGATCGTCTTCGTGATCGTTGCCAACACCAGCATCGCGTTGATCTGCCTGTCTTATGCCGATCCCCGCATGGCCCTGCTCTCGTGCACCGCGTTCGCCGCGATGGCCGGGTACATCGCGTTCTTCCACACCGCCCCGTACACGGTGTACAACTTCGTCGTCGCGGGCACCGTGGGCTTGGTCGAAGCAATCCGGTTGGCTCGAATCACCGATGTGATCCTTGCCGCGGCCGCCTACTGGCTGGTTGTCATCCTCAACGTCGCGGTGCCGTTCGGAATCCAGACGATCGTGCACACCCTCGGCGTCGATCTTCTGCGGTCCAGTCGCGACCCGCTGACCGGCTTACTGAACCGTCGTGCGTTCTACGACAAGACCAACAGCATGCTCGAAGGCGCCCGCGACGGTCACCTCGTCGTTGCGATGGTCGACCTGGACCGTTTCAAGACGCTGAACGACACGCACGGTCACGCCGCCGGCGACCAGGCCCTGGTCGTCGTCGCACGGTCGCTGCGTGACCACTGCCCACCGTCCGCAGTCATCGGCCGGGCCGGTGGCGAAGAATTCCTGATCGCTCACCTCGACGGCGTATCCGACCCTGTTGCGCTGGGCCAACGCCTGTGCGGCGCAGTGGCGGCCTTGCCCCAGCAGGTGACCGCCAGTGTCGGTACCACGAGCGTCGACCTGGGGTCGCTCGACGGCACCCCGCTGCCCCAGGTGGTCGAAGAGCTCATCATTTCCGCCGACGCGGCAATGTATGACGCCAAGCATGCGGGCGGAAACAAGGCGCGCTACCGCAGCCAACAGGTCCGCTCAGGCGAGACGCCCTGACCCTGGCCTACGCCTTGGGGATTCTCGCAGCGATCTGCTCGACGATGTGGACAGCGGTCGATTGGTTCGCCGGGGACGTTGACGCGTCGACATCGATGACCACGTTGTCCCGCACAGTCAGCACCCGCTGGCTTGTCGAGGCGCGGTTGTCCGACGGCGAAGGTGTGCCGTATTGCTCGGGATGCATTGTCTTGGCGACGCTCAGGACGCCGTTTATTTCAGAGATTGGTCCCACGTCCCACACTTCACGACCGCCGTCGGAGATGTTTATAAAGCTGCCCTGACATTTCCGCCAGTTCGTCGACGAGGCCGTGTAGAACACGGCGGCCTGTTCGGCGGTGGGGAACAGCACGACACTCTGGACGGCCCATTGGGTGCCGTCGGGATTGCGGAGGGGTTGTTCGCGAAACGCCGACCATCCGCTGCCTGCGAACGCCTGCGCCTCGCCGGGACCGAATATCCCGATGCATTCCGGACGTGACACGGATGCGCTGTGGTCTGTCATATCGGTGGCATCGGCATTCGCGGCGAGTTCTGTGCCACCCACCGCAGCGTTGATCTGCGCGGCGCTGAGGAGCAGCCCGGGCAGCGCAGTCTCGGCGACCAGAGGCGTTCTATTCTGCCCGGATTGGGTGGGATTCGCGTGCTCGCCGTCGGCACTGCAGCTCGCCGCCAGGAGGCAGGACCCGGCAAGGACGAGTGCGAGTCGCTGTCGCAAAATCACTCCTAGCGGAACCGCCTGACGTGCGGCCGGGTCAGCCTACCGCCGTCGATACACTGCTTGCATTCGAAAGATCAGGTTCGTCACGACGGAGCCCCGCAGGGCACTTCCGCGTATTCGCCTCGGGGGCGCGCACATCCGGCGGATGTGGTGACCACGCACTTCACGGAAGCTGCGCTGCGGCACGCGATGCTCGAGGCGTTGGACGGTCTCCTGCATGCGCTGGATCTGGAATCGTTGGGCGACGACCGTTTTCGCACCACCAATGAAGCTGACCGATTCGGGCGAGTCTTCGGCGGACAACTAGTCGCGCAGGCAATCAGCGCCGCTTGCCTCACCGTGTCAGACAAGCAGCCGCACTCGGTGCACGCATACTTCGTCAAGTCAGGCAGTGCGGGCCGGCCGCTCGACGTGACGGTCGAGCGCGTGCGTGACGGCCGGTCCATGGCCGCTCGCAGCGTCGCGATCTCTCAGGACGGTGAGACGCTGTTCATCGCGATGGTGTCCTTCCATGTGAATCCGGCCGAGCCGCAGTTCGCCGAACTCCCGCGGCCGATGGTGCAGCCTGACGAGCTGCCACGTCTTCAGGACTGGGCGGACAGTGCGCCGCCGGACCTCCGACCGAGAGCGCGGGTATGGATCGACCGGCCTCCGCCGCTGGAGATTCGCATCGGTGAGCCAACGCATTTCTTCGGAGGACGGCGTGCCACCGGGCCGCGCTCGCACTGGATGCGGCTGCCCCGCTATGTCGGCGACGATCCCCGACTGCACAGTGTCCTGCTCGCCTATGCCAGCGACTACCTGCTCCTCGACATGGCGTTGCGCTCGCATCCCCTGCCCGTCAGCGTCGCGTCGATGACCAGCTTCAGCGTGGACCACGCCCTGTGGCTGCACCGTCCCGTCCGATTCGACCAGTGGCATTGCTATACCCAGGAACTGATGATCGTCTCAGGCGATCGCGGACTGGTCCGGGGTGCAATCCACGACCTCGACGGACACCTTGTCGCCAGCACCGCTCAGGAGGTACTCGTGCGTGCCAGTCCTTGAGCTCGGAATCCCCGCGAGGTTGTCGCGCTACTAGGTCCTCAGAGTCATACGGCAAGCGACCTTCCGTTGACTGTCCACCCCGATGTGGTGTATTTCCCTGCCGCAGAGGGTGATACCGCAAGTGGAACTGTCGTCGTGTTCGTCACCGCAATGCTCTTGAACGCGATGTTACTGACATTGCCGGCGTCGACGACGATCCCCATGTTGCGATAAGCCGACGTCGGCGTGCCCGAGATCGTGAGCCCCGAGAAGGTCACATTGCTCACACTTTGTCCGCCGTTGCCGCTGTAGACCAGAACCGCACCCTGGACGATGCTGCGGTTGGTGTTGGCCCCCGTCACCGTGCCGCCCGTGACAGTCACGTTGTTGGTCGACAGCGTGTACCAGGGGCTGCCCTCCGAGGCGATGTAGATCCCGGCGGCGTTGGTCTGCGACACGTTGACGTTGCGGAACGTGATGTTCTGCCCACCGACCACCGAAAGTCCACGGCCCCAGGTGGTCCCGATCACCGTCGGCGAGTCGATGACGATGTCGTGGTCAATCGGCTCGCCCGCGTAGGAGATGACGGAGATGCCGTCGTCCCCCGTCCATTGGGTGACGGCATTGTTGACATGTCCGTTGTTGGCACCGTGGGTCATATGGATTCCGTCAGCGCGAGTATTCTTCACCGTGACACGGTTGAGCGTGAAGTTGCTTGCGCCGTAGACGAATACACCCGCGGCAGCCGATCCGTTGATCGTGACGTCGTTGACCGTCACACCGTTGCCGATGATGACGAGCTTATGCTGATCGAGGCTGTCGTAGCGCGGCCCCGTCAGCGGCGCGGTCAGCGTCAGGTTCGACACCGTGACGTTGTCGGCGAGGATCTGCACGGACGACGTGGCGTCATTGGTCGCCTGCAGGGTCGCGCCGTTGCCGTTGATTGTCACGCCGGAAACCCGGATCTTCAGCACACCCGAGTGCTGATAGACCCCAGGAGACAGTGTCAGGGTGTCCCCCGGCTTCAGCGCGTCCAGCTTCGCCTGCAGATAAGCGGTGCTGTCTCCCGCCGGGATACTCAACGGCGGGGACGACGGCGGGCTGCCCACCGGCGGCGACGAGGGCGGGCTGCCCACCGGCGGCGACGATGGCGGGTTGCCCACCGGCGGCGACGATGGAGTGCCCGGCAACGCCGAGACCGGCACCGTGACCGTCACCGTCTTGCTTGCCAAACCGTCGCTGGCACTGACGCTGAACGTCAACGACGACGGACCTGCTGCGGCGGCGGCAGCGCGGGCGGTCTGACTGGGTGTGTAGGTGAACGCGCCCGCCGCATTCACGGTGACGGTCCCGCCGGCGGGCTGGGTGGGAACGCTGTATGACAACGCGTCCCCGTCGGGGTCGGTGAAATTCAGCGTCCCCTTGACTGTCCCCGTGTTCGCGTCGGGCGTTCCGACCGTCGGCGAGCCCGCGACCGGCGCCGTGTTGCCCCTGTTGATCGTCAGCGCGCGCACCGCGGCGTCCGACATGTCCGACACGTACACCTGCCGACCGTCGGGGCTCACCGCCACGCCGTGCCAATTGTTTTCGGGAGCGCTGTCCACTGACACCGTGCCGATCACAGCGCCGGTCTTGGTGTTGATGACCGACACCGTGTCTGCGCCGTTGGCGGCGTACAACACGCCGCCGTCGGGACTGAGCGCGATACCGAACGGCTGGGCGCCGACCCCGATCGTCGACACCACCGACGGCGTGGTCGCGGCCGCATTGATGACGGACACGCTGTTACTGCCGAAGTTGCCGACATAGACACGAGTACTGTCCGGAGACACCGCCACACCGTACGGATTGGCGCCCACCGCAATCGGTTTGCCGACGACGGCATTGGTGGCGGTGCTGATCACCGACACCGTGCCGCTGCTGAAGTTCGCCACGTACACCTTGGTCCCGTCCGGTGAGACCGCAATACCGCCGGGAGTCACGCCGACCGCAACGGTCGCCATGAGCGTCGGAGTCGCCTTCGACGTGTCTAACACCGATACCGTGTTGTTGAAGGTGTTGCTCACGTACAGACGCTGACCGTCTGGCGACAGGGCCAACCCGAAGGACTGGCCGCCTTTCGTGCTCGCCTGACCCACAACGGTGTTCGTGGCGGTGTTGATCACCGACACCGCGTTGTTGCCGGCAACGTACGCGCGGGTGCCGTCAGCGCTGAGCGCAATCGCGGTCGGCGTGCCGACCACCGCGATCGTGGCCGCCACCGACCCGGTGGACCGATCGATCACCGAGACGCTGTTGGTGGCCGAGTTGGCCACGTAAATCCTCGACGACGAGACGGCAACCCCCATCGGGTTGTAGCCCACCTTCGTCGATGTGGGCGTCGACAATTGCGACGGCAGCACCGGCACACTGACCGACACCGGAGTGGTCGCCTTCCCGTCACTCACCGACACCGTGAACTGATCGAAGTCAGCAGCGGTCGTCACGCCGGCCGCGAGCCGCGCCGCTTGGGTCGGCGTGTAGGTGTAGGCCCCCGTCGTGGAATCCACGGACAGCGACCCACTCGTCGGCACACCGGATACCGCGTAGCTGAGGGTGTTTCCGTCGGCATCTGCACCGTTGATCGACCCTGTCACCACGCCTGTCACCGGATCCGGCAGTCCTTTCGACGGCGACGCCGTCGGCGCGGTGTTGACCGGCGCCGCAACCGCGAACGCGGTGAATGATTCTGTCGCTGCGGGCTCCGCCGTCTGTGCAGTCTGGTCGACGCGCGCGGCGTCCAACGTCGTCGCTGTGGCCGGCACACCCTGTGTCTGACCGAATTGACGGCGTGCCCAGGCCAATACCGTCCACAGCGACGGTGAATCGACGGGCGCCTCGGGAGTCTTGGCCAAAGTGTTCGCGCCGACCAGGCCGAACACCTGAGACACCGCCTTCGTAATGACGGTGACCGGACTCGATGATTTGTCAGCGGTTACTGAATCAGGTTGGGCCGGAGACGAATCGGCGACGACCGTGCGTGCAGTAACCGCCGGCGTCGTCGCGGTCTGCGCTTGCGGACTCTTCAGCGACGATGCCGTCACGGACGCGGTGGAGGGCGCATTCAACGCGGTCCGCCGTGAGGTGCTGGCGCCCGGCGCCGACGGTGGGTTCAATGCGCGGCTGATCGACGGCTTCAACGTCGCCGCGAGCGCGGTCCCCAACTTGGACGGGCGCTTCACCGACTGGAAACCGGTGCTGCCGCCAGCCTCGTGTCGGCAGCTCGGGCACGAGTCTGCCGACGATTCACCGAGCGCAGTGTCGCTTGGCCGCGGCGAGCTCGTCCGGGGCCCCCCGGTGCCGGTCACCGTTCCGGCGCCGGGATCAGCGGAGCCGGCACTGGGTGCGCTCTTCGGGTTCGGCGTGCTCGACTTCGGCGACGCGTCCGGCGACGGCGATCTCGGCTTTGCCGTGGATTTGAAATTTCGGGGATGACTCGACGAGGCGGACTGTGACCCGGACGAGTCAGCGGTCGATGACGTGGATCCAGGCGCCGCGGCGGCCATCCCTGGAGTGCTGGCAACTGCCGCCCCGACACCCAACGCCACCGCCAGCGCTCCCACCCGGCCGACGTAGCAGGCGCTGCCTGCTCCCGCGCCCTTGTGTGGCCGGGGGCGCGAGGAAACAACGGGCATCTGCGCGGTGGCCATCGTGGGTCGCGGACCCGTTGTAGCGCGTTTCACGAAAGGGGTCGGTGACGCGTCGAACGCGACAAGGTCGCGGCTACGGCGTCGAAGAAAAAAGCGAACTGTCACCGACAAATTCGAGAAGCTCTGCGTCATCTTGACCCCAAACTAATGTTCGAATTGGCACCCGATTTGGCCCTTAAGCCTTAAGGGCATAAGCGACATTGTGCAATTCGAAATCGATTTACGCAGCTAATCCAAAAGAAAATTAACCCCCGCGAAGAGCTGGGAAATCCTGCTAGCTGCGCAGCAAAGTGGGTTGCTACAAGGGATTTGCACTCCAGAATCGACTACTTTGCTACCGAAACCGGGCTAAGATGATTGCCAACAGTATCTAAGTTAGCTATTCCCGTGTTTTTGCTGGTCATCCGTCGATCCAGTTTGCTGTAGCCAGCATCGCAGGCCCTATTATTACACAGTAGTTAATTTGCTTTGGCTGCGACACGCCGACAAATGGATGCTCTGGACCACCGGAGTCACCCGTAACGGGCCAGGGGCACCCCGTCCAACGCCCCCTCGCGACAGCAAGCCGAATCGGCCCCTGAGACTCGACCCTGTTCGCCAGATGTGCTCATTCTTTGCCTACTGAACTTACGTTATATCGTGCCAGGTTTTCTGCCGACGGGAAATCGACCAAGAACATTTCTCGCCGCATTGATGTCCGCGAATATGCTCACCATATTCACCGGACTAGATATTTCTCCTCGCAAAACTTTCGACTATCGATTCGAATAATCCGACGAATATTGTCGCGGGGGTCGCTGCAGTTATTCATCCTGCGACTGAGCGGAAGGCCGTGCCGCGGGCTTCTGCGCAGCACTCGAAGGATCTGGCCTACGGCTAAAACCCAAGGGCAGTAACAACTTTGCAGACAACAACGCGGTATGACGGCAACGAGCAACAGCCGCGCGTGCTCTCGTCAGGATCCGAGGCACTGTCTGGTGACGGAAGAAACAGGTTTCGCGCCGTAGCAAACTAACCAGTATGAAGATTTCGGCGTCGCTCACCCGAACTATCCGCCTGGTTCCGTCACCGGGACATGGAGGTCCGCAATCTTGCGTCATTGCCTCGCATTAGGGGGATCCTGGCGCTGGCCAAGGCCGATCCCCCAGTCATTCCGGTCGCCGTACCCGGCGGTGCCGAGGAGGACGCCCGTGGGGCCCGGCCCGCTAACGCGCAGCGCAGCGCACCGCGTCACCAGCATCGATCAGGGGACTTGCCCGCGTCCGTGAACCGGCGGCTGTCGCCCGTGAACCGCAGGTCGTGCTCCATCGGCATGACGCTCTCTGAGGAGTCACCCGCATGTTGCTGCCCGGTCGGAACACCGGATCGTCGGCCCCACGCCCTCTCACACGTCATCGCGCGTCAAGGTTCACATCGCCGGTGCGGTCTTCGATCGAGCCGCCCCAGATGCCGGTGCCGAGCGCGACTCGGCGACAATACGAGCGGTCCCAGGACGTCCGGCGGTCGACTGATATGGAGATGGTCGTATGTATATCCCGCGACCGTTCGCTCTCTCAGACGAGGAGACAGCGGCGGCGCTTCGCGATGCCGGCTTCGCGTATCTGGTCACCGCGAGCGCTGCGGGGCTGATGGTGTCGCCGCTTCCGTTCCTCTACGACGAGGCCGCCCACTCGTTGGTCGGCCACGTCTCCCGAGCCAACCCGCATTGGGAAGCCGGCGGCGCAGAATCGGTCGCAATCATCGCGGGTCCGCAGGCGTACATCTCGCCGGCCCTCTACCCGACCAAGGCAGAGACGGGCAAGGTCGTGCCGACCTGGAATTACGAGGTTCTCAACGTCCACGGGCGTCTGCTGATTCACGACGACCCGGACTGGGTGCTCGGCCTTGTGACCGCCTTGACGAACCGGCACGAGCAGGACCGTGAAACTCCGTGGCAGGTGACAGATGCTCCAACGGATTTCACTGCGGCACAGCTCAGGGCGATCGTGGGCGTGGAACTGGCGGTGTCGCGCGTCGAAGGCAAGGCCAAGCTGTCACAGAACCAACCCGAGCGGAACAGGGCTGGAGTCATCGCCGGTTTGACGGAATCCGCGTCGGCGGTCGACCGCCTCGTCGCTGACAGAGTGGCTGAACGAGACCAACGGATCCGTTCCCGCGCGGCCGCCACGACTGGGTATGGTCGGCACGTCGCCGCGGAACACCCCTCGGCACGGGAGGGAAGTGACAACCTCGTTGCCGATGGCCAAGCCACATGACCCTCAACTGGAACGCGCGCTCGGCGGCGATTCGGCGACACGAGGTCCGCTGTCACTATTGCTGATCGAGGACGATCGCGCCGACACGCTGCTGGTCGAAGAGTTGATCGCCGATACGGCGGCCGACATCAGCCTGGTCTGGGCCGAGTCGATCGCCGACGCCGAGCGGGAACTGGCCGCGTCGCACCCTGATTGCATTCTGCTGGACCTGAACCTTCCCGACGCCAGCGGATTCGACGCGCTGGACCGCATCGCCCGTCGTGACCCGACCATCCCCGTCGTCGTCCTGACCGGCCTGATCGACGAGCACTTCGGTGTCTTGGCTGTCGGCTCCGGCGCGCAGGACTATCTGGTTAAGGGGCGCGTCGATCCCGAGACACTGCGGCGGTCGCTGCTGTACGCGATCGAGCGCAAGCGGGCCGAGATGACGGCCGTCGATCTGCAGACGAGTCAGCTCAGGGCCCAGGAAAACGCTCGCCTCGAACGCGCACTTCTGCCTTCTCCACTACTTCTTCCCGAGCCCGGTGTCGAGATCGTTGCGCAGTACCGGCCCAGCCGTCGAAGTGCATTGCTGGGCGGAGACTTCTACGATGTAGTCCAAACACCGGATCGGACAGTGCATCTGGTGATCGGCGACGTTGCCGGCCACGGTCCCGATGAGGCAGCGCTGGGCGCAGCGCTGCGCATCGGGTGGCGCGCGCTCACCCTGGCCGGCTTCAGCGGGGCAGAACGCATGCGGTGCCTGGAGGAACTGCTCCTCGCAGAACGCGCAGCCAAGAGCGTCTTCGCAACGGTATTGAGCCTGACCCTGCACCCTGACAACTCCCGCGTCACCGCGCTGCGCGCCGGGCACCCCGGAATGTTGGTGCACACCCCGGACGGCGCCGAGTGGCTCGAGCCGCCCGGGGGTCTTCCGCTGGGGTTGCGTGGTGACTGGCCTCAACACGAATTCGAGTTGGCGCCCGGTACGGGCCTGCTATTGCTCACCGACGGACTCTTCGAGGGGCACGCCGGCGAGGGCGAGGTCCGGCTCGGCGAGGACGGGTTGCTGGAATTGGCCCGCACGTTCGCCACATTGCCCGGCGCCGCCTTCGTCGACGCGCTCATCCACGGGGCGGAGACCCGCGCTCAGGGCCACGGGGGCATCACCGATGATATTGCCGTTGTGCATGTCAAGCGGACCATGCCGTGACTGCGGCGAAGGCAGGCACGTCCGCCAGGCGCGGCGGTTCCGCCTTCACTGTTCAGGGCTGGCTGATTCTGGTGCTGTCCGTCATGGGCGTCCTTGTGCTCGCGGGGGCGGTGATCGCAGGGGTTCTCCTCAACCGCACCGACGCGGTCTCGAGCCAGCTCAGCGACCACATTCAGCCGGCACGCGTCGCGGCCTACCAGCTCCAGGCCGCGTTGCGTGACCAGGAGACGTCGCTCCGGGGTTATGTCATCGCCGCAGATCGGCAGTTCCTGGATCCGTACTATGCCGGCCAGCGCACCGAACAGACTGCAGCGCAGGAGATCCGGCAACGCGTCGGTGGTCGTACCGAACTTCTCGACGACCTCACCGCGATCGAGAAAGCGGCGGCTGTCTGGCGCGCGAGCTATGCCGAGCCACTCATCGACAGCGTCGTCCCCGGGAAGCCCAACGTCGTCAACAACGGCGTCGCAGAACGCGGGAAGGACGAATTCGACCGTCTCCGCGAGCTTTTCGACGTTCAGAACCAACAGATGACGTCGGTGCGGGCAGATGCGCTGAATGAGCTCAAGACCGTCCAGTCGTGGCGCGACGGGGTCCTGGTTGCCATACTCGCGGTATTCCTCGTCACCGCGGGTCTCCTGGCAATACTGGTGCGACGCGCCGTCACCCGTCCCCTCGCCGCGCTGGCGGCTGCGTGCCGCCGGATCACCGACGGCCACTTCGCCGAAGTGATTCCGTCGCGGGGGCCAAAAGACTTGCGGGCCATGTCCGTCGATGTCGAGAATATGCGCCAGCGCATCGTCGACGACCTTGAGGTGTCGGACGAGGCGAGGACTGCGTTGGCCGAACAGACAGCGGCACTCGATGACCAAGCGGTAGAACTGCGCCGTTCCAACGCAGAACTGGAGCAGTTCGCATACGTCGCGTCCCACGATCTTCAAGAACCGCTGCGCAAAGTCGCCTCATTCTGTCAACTACTCGAGAAGCGGTACGCCGACAAGCTAGACGAGCGCGGCGTTGAATACATCGAATTCGCCGTCGACGGCGCGAAGCGGATGCAGGTACTCATCAACGATCTGCTGACGTTCTCGCGCGTCGGTCGCCTCAACACACTGGTGACGGCCGTCGACCTCGACACCACGCTGAGCACCGCGATAACGAACACCGCGAGCGCGATTGAGGAATCGGGGGCCGAGATCGTCCGTGCGAGCCCACTTCCCACGGTGACCGGCGATCCGACGCTTCTGACTCAGCTGTGGCAGAACCTCATCAGCAACGCGGTCAAGTTCCGTCGCGAGGACCGCGTACCGCGGGTAGTAGTCGACTGTGAAGCGGGTGTCGACGGCCACGACGGTGAATATCTGTTCAGCGTGTCTGACAACGGGATCGGGATCGCGAAGGAATTCTCCGAGAAGGTGTTCGTGATTTTCCAGCGACTGCACGTCCGCGATGCATATTCCGGCACCGGCATCGGGCTGGCACTGTGCAAGAAAATCGTCGAATACCACGACGGTGTCATCTGGATCGACACCTCCTACACCGACGGGACTCGATTCCAGTTCACTATCCCCACGGTCACCCCCGCAGTCATCTCACAAGGAGCCCTCACATGACATCACCCGAACAAGCCATCGACGTCCTGCTGGTCGAGGACGATCCCGGAGACGAGCTCATTACCCGGGAAGCGTTCGAGCACAACAAGATCAGAAACAACCTGCATGTCGCTCACGACGGTGAGGAAGGTCTGGACTTCCTGTACCGACGCGGCGCGTTCACCGACGCGCCGCGGCCGGACTTGATACTGCTGGACCTCAACCTGCCCAAGTACGACGGCCGACAGGTTCTCGAAACCATCAAATCCGACCCCGACCTCGCCCTCATTCCAGTCGTCGTTCTTACGACCTCCTCAGCCGAGGAGGACATCCTGCGCAGTTACAAGCTGCATGCCAACGCCTACGTGACCAAGCCGGTCGATCTGGACGCGTTCCTCACCGCGGTTCGCCAGATCGACGAGTTTTTCGTACAGGTCGTCCGGCTGCCTCAACGCTGAGCCTGGCCTCTACCGCACACCGCGGCAGGTTTAGGGCCGCTGCGATCGGGAGACCATGAAGCATGGGAAACGTCAACGACCCGTCACTCACGCCGAAGGACGCCGCTAAGGCAACCGAGGAACAGCGAGAAATCCAGGACGAACTGGACCACCAGAACGACGATCCGGACGCGCCGGGCGGGCATGAGACAGAGGATCAAATCGCCGGCGAGACGTAGCCCGGCGGCCTCGAGGTAGTCGCCATGCGCAACAGCTAGGCCCGCGGCACGAACACCGGGACGAACGCCGTCCGACCGTCGACATCCTGGCGCTCGAAGCGCACCTCGACGGGGAGGCCGACGGCGACCGAATCCGGCTCACATCCAACAATATTCGCAGCTATCCGCAGGTCGTCCTGCTCGTCCAGCTGGATGATTGCGATGACGTACGGCACGGGCACCGCCGGATGGAACGGCTGGTAGTTGACGGTAAACGTGAACACCGTGCCATGGCCGGAGACAGGACGCGGTTGGAGTGCCCCGCCGCAATCGGGACAATCGTCGGCCGGTGGATTGACCCACAGCGCGCAGCGGGTGCACTGAGCGATCAACAGTCGACCGTCGGCCCCCGCGGTCCACAATGCCCGATTCCGGTCGTCGAGTTTCGGCAGCATCCGTGTGGGAGGGGCGGGCGGCGCGTCATCGGTCATGCCATGGAAGCTACATTCCAAGCTGTGTCTACACAGCTGTTGTCTATATAAAAATAGACAATCTGGAAACGGCGGAACGGATGGTTGGCCGATGGGCTACTTCGAAAAGGACGCGATCATCAGCGGCCTCGGCATTTCCCGCATCGGCCGCAAGATGGGTATCCCGGGCGCAGAGCTGACGCTCGAGTCCACCCGCATGGCCATCGAGGACGCCGGCCTGACCGCCGACGACATCGACGGCATCGCCACATTCGGCGATACCCCGCCCACCGAAGTGGCTGCCGCACTGGGCATTCGGGCGACAGAGGTCGCCCCGGGGTTCGGGACCGGCGGTGTCCTCATCCCGGTCATGTCGGCGTTCCGTGCCGTGGCAGAGAAGCAGGCCCGACACGTGCTCGTCTACCGAACCGTCGCGATGCTTGGCGGGTCGATGGCCGGTGGCGGTCCCGCGACGCCGATGCTGAACCCGCTGGCCTCGCCCCCGGTCGAGCCGCGCGTGCCGGGAACACGCAGGAAGCTCAAGCCGTTCGAGGACATCGACGAGTTGGTGGCGGCGCACGCCTACTCGGCGGCGAACTGGCTCGCAATGCACTGCAGGCGTCACATGCACCTGTATGGCACAACCAAAGAGCAGTTGGGCTGGCTCGCCGTCAACAGCCGGCGCAACGCCGGACTCAATCCGCGTGCGGCCTTTCGTGAGCCGATGACCATGGACGACTACCTGGCATCGCGCCCGGTCTCGACGCCTTTCGGACTGTTCGACTGTGACGTGCCGATCGACGGATCAATCGCATTGGTTGTCTCCCATGCCGATTACGCGTCGGACTGTCCCAATCCGGCGGTGGCGGTCGAGGCCATCGGCGGTGCGTACGGCTCCGGGGGCTGGTTTCATCGCGATGACTTCCCCAAGATGGCGTCAACCGAAGCGGCTGCGGAGATGTGGTCGCGCACCGATCTCACGCCGTCGGACGTCGACGTCGCCGAACTCTACGACGGATTCACATTTCTCACGTTTGCGTGGCTGGAGGCGCTGGGATTCTGCGGCGACGGCGAAGCCGGTCCGTTCGTCGATCAAGCGACACGAATCGCGCTCGACGGGGCACTTCCGCTGAATACGTACGGCGGCCAGCTGTCCGCCGGCCGCATGCACGGGTACTGGCTGCTGCACGAGGCGTGCCTGCAGCTACGCGGCCAGGCCGATGACCGGCAGCTGGCGCGCCGGCCCCAGGTAGCGGTGGCGGCTGCAGGCGGCGGTCCGATTGCAGGATGCATGTTGCTCACCTGCTGACAATCACCTGGGAGTATCCGTAACCTCTGCGAATGAGCGGGCGCCCGCCGTAGGCCGCCGCACACCGATGGAAGGAGTGCTCGGTGAGAGAGCCGCTGTCGAGGCACGTGTGCACGGTCGCTGTGATCGGCCTGGCGTTGATGCTGTCATTCGGTTGCAGCAGTTCGAGCGGCGAGAAGACCGCTTCATCGGACTCCGCCTCCTCCACGCAGGCTCCAAAGAATGAGGACCAACAGATACGCGAGCTCTATCAGCAAGGCAACGCGGCAGTCGAGGACTTCGACGTCGAAAAGATGATCGACCTCACATGCGCGAAGTACGTGCCCCAGATTCAGACGAACGTTGACAAGACGATTCCGCCGATGAGCAGCTTCGGAACACCCGGACAATTGAGCGCGCTCGGAGTGGACAAGATCAGCAGCCTTCTGGGGCAGAGCTTCAAGCCTGCTTCCGACGAGGCAATCGCCAAGGTGGCCCAAGCGCTCGTCTACAACGACGAGCCCGGCTATCACGCCGCGATGATCGTGGTGCTGCGAGAGGGCACAACCAAGAAGCTCGACAAAATCGAGAACATCTCAGTCAAGGGCGACACCGCGACGGCAGACACCACAACCACCGAGAAGGTATTCGGCGAGCCCGCGAAGACGGAAACCGACTCCAGCCAAGCGGTTCGCGAGAACGGCAAGTGGAAGGACTGCACGCCGCCCAAGGGCGGGTGAACCTCGTCCCGCAGGTCCGTGCGGGATGATTCGTCTCGAGATGATCGATAGCGACGGTTCAACGACCAGCCATCGACGACGTCACATCGTGCGCCTCGTCGTGCTCGCGGCGTTCCTGTTCGGACTGTTCTATCTGGTCGCGGTCAAGCGCGTGGTCGACGTCGAAGTAGTGCGTCGCGCCGTCGCAGCAACCGGGTCGGCCGCTCCGCTGACCTACGCGGCAGTGTCAGCAGCACTCGGCGCCATCTTCGTACCCGGTCCGATACTGGCCGCCGGTAGCGGCATCCTGTTCGGGCCGGTGCTGGGAGTGTTCGTCACTCTGGGCGCGACCGTGGGAACGGCGGTCATCACCAGCCTCGTCGGCCGGCGCGCCGGCAAGGACAGTGCGCGAGCACTGCTCGGGACCGAGCGCACCGATCGGCTGGACCACCTGATCGCGCGGCGCGGACTGTGGGCGGTCGTCGGTCAGCGGTTCATTCCCGGTCTTTCAGATGCGTTGGCGTCGTACGCTTTCGGCGCCTTCGGTGTTCCGCTGTGGCAGATGGCCGTCGGTGCGTTCATCGGCTCCGTGCCGCGTGCGTTCGTCTACACCGCCCTGGGCGCGTCGGTGGGAGACCTGTCGTCGCCGTTGGCGTACACAGCGGTGGCGGTCTGGTGCGTGACCGCTGTCATCGGCGCCTTCGCGACACACCGAGGCTATCGGAAGTGGCGTGCACGACCACGCGGTGATGACCGCGAGCGTGAAGACGACTCCGATCAATCCTGCGCCGGCTCGTAACGCAGCATGGTGACGTCGTGGTCGGGGTAGTCGCAGAACACCGGCTTGACCCGCATTCCCACGCTTAGCTGTTCCGGCGTGACGTTGACCATCTCGGTGGAAAACCTTGGGCCCTCGTCCCATTCGACTATCGCGAGCAGCTGGGGCACCGCGTCGGCGAAATGCGGACCGACCGGCCGACGGGCGACGGTGTACGAGTACAGGGTGCCCATACCTGAGATCTGCCGCCATTCAAGGTCTGCCGCCAGCGTTCGTGGCGCCCGCACCCGCGGGTAGAACACCCATGCCCGCGTCGACGGTGAGTACTGGATGACGACGCGGTGCTGGGCCAGTGCGTCCCAGAACGGGGCGGTCGTCGGCGTTTTGACCGGCATCGGCCGCTCGAATGTCGTCACCGTTGATCATTCTCCTTGCAGGATGAGAGTCGTCTGTTCGCTCAGGATGCCGCCGTTGCCGGACACGAACGCGCGATCGCAGTCGGCAACCTGCGCCTCCCCTGCCCGGCCCATGATCTGGCGGGTGGCGTCGCACACGTGGTGCATGCCCCCGGCCAGACCCGCCTGACCGAATCCGAGCTGGCCGCCCGCGGTGTTCAACGGGAAGTCGCCCGCAAACGTCAGGTCATGGCTGGTGACGAACTCCATGCCCTTTCCCTTCTCGCAGAACCCGGCGTCCTCCAGACTGAGCAGAACCGTGATGGTGTAGCAGTCGTATATCGACACCATGTCCATGTCGGCACGGCTCAGATCCGTCATGGCAAAGGCAGTTTCGGCTGCCTTGGCAATAGGTGTATGCAACAGGTCAGCGGCGTATGTGGGGGTCTTGAACGGCACATGCTCGCCGAAACCCTTGACCCACACGGGCCGGTTCTTCGCCCGCTTCGCGACGTCGGTATTGGCCACCACGACTGCCGCTCCGCCGACGCATGGCATGACAATCTCGAGCATGTGCAGCGGGTCGGCGATGACCGGGCTGGCCAGCACCTCCTCGACGGTCACAGGTTTGTCCTTCCAGATCGCACCTTCGGTGTGATTGGCGTTGAACCGCTGATCCACGACGATCTTCGCCATCGCACGTTCGTCATAGCCGTACACCGCCGCGTACCGCTGTGCGACCTGTCCGTACGGTCCGTTCTGCCCGACGTTTCCGTACGGGATTTCGAATTCGGCCTGCGGAGAACCGAACTGGTTGCTGGACGCACCGAAGAACACCGCATCGGACAATTGCTTCGGCTTCTTCTCCGATGTCGGCGTGACGTAGCGCGCGGGCAACCCGCAAAGCACCACGTCGCACAGGCCCAACTCGATTGCGGCGGCCGCACGCCACACCATCCCGGCTGCGCTCGCGCCGCCGAGGTCGAGGAGTTCGGCGAAATTCGCGTCCACACCGAGATATTCAGCAACCGTCGACGGGACGAACAGCTGCGTCTCCTGCGAGTGCGACGTCACGATCCCGTCGACCAGTTCAGCGGATAGACCAGCGTCCGCCAGCGCGGCGGCGGCGAGCTCGGCCCACTGCTCGAGTGTGAACGGCGCGGGGCCCGCCTTGTTCAGCCGTTCCGGCGGAAGCTCCACGTAGCCGACGATGGCCGCTTCCCCACGCAATCCCATCCTGACTCCTCAATACCTGTGGCAGACAGCTGCTCGCCAGTCATTTCCTCGGCAGTCCCAGGATCATCTGGGCGATGATGTTGAGCTGGATCTCTTTGGTTCCGCCGCCGATGAGCTCGGCAGGAAGCCGAAGGTAGGTTTCCACCACCGCGGGCTCGGAGTCCTCGACGATTGCCAGCGGCGCCGTGAGCTGAAGCGTGGCCGACGAAGCGCGGCGCAACATCGTGTTCATGGCGACTTTCGCAATACTCGACGCCGGTCCTGGCGCCTGCCCGTCGAGCAGCCTGGTCACCTCGCGTACCGCGAGCACTTTGATCGCGTTGCCGTACGCGTCGACCTGCCCGAGTGCCTGCAACGCTGAGTCTTGTTCTGGCCCTTCTTGGTTGGCCAGATGACGCAACGCTACCGCGCGGTCGAAGTTCACGTAGCCGCTGATGGCCACCCGCTCTTGGGCCATGGTGGCGATCGCGAGGCTCCAGCCGTCCGTCGGACCGCCGAGCAGCAGCTCGTCGGGCACGAAGACGTCGCGCAGGAACACCTCGTTGAAATGCTCTTCACCGTCGGCCGTCCGGATCGGCTGTAACTCGATGCCTTCAGAACGCATGTCGATGATGAAGTAGCCGATGCCGCGGTGTTTCGCGGCGTCGGGGTCAGTGCGTGCGAGCAGTGCGGCGTAGTCGGCATATTGCGCCGAGGAGGTCCAGATCTTGTGGCCGTTGATCCGCCATCCGCCCTCGACTTTTGCCGCCCGGGTCGTCAGCGCCGCGAGATCCGAACCGGCGCCCGGTTCGCTGAACATCTGACACCAGGCCAGCTCGCCGCGTTGGGTGGGGGGTATCAACTGCTTCTGAATGTCGGGAGGTGCGGCGTTCACCAGCGTGGGAAGAATCCACTCGGCGATACCGAGGGAGGGCCGTACCAGATCGGCGCGCTTGCCGAACTCGTCGTCGATGATGAGTTGCTGCAGCGGAGTCGCGTCCCGACCCCACGGCGCGGGCCAGTGTGGGGCGATCAGCCCTGCCTCGGCAATAAGGGTCCGCTGCGGTCCGGTGGCGAAATGGTCGTAATCGCCCTGCCTGCCGCGGCCGTCGTTGCGCAAGGTCAGCGCACGATCGAGGACATCGGCCACGCTCCGACGGAAGTCGGCGTCGATGTCGCCGAGTTTCACTGCCACATCGCGGTTTTCGCATCGCGTCAGCGCGCCCAAAGACTTTGCGTAGCGGTTCGCCGGACCCAGCGACGCCGCCAGGGAGATTGCCCGTCGCCAATACAGGTGCAGATCGTGTTCCCACGTGAACCCGATCGCGCCGAACATGGTGAGTGCGTCGAGAACGAGTTCCGGTGCGGGGACGACTGTCATCAGCGCAGCACCCGCTGCTGCGATCTGATGCTGCGAGCAGGATTCCGATGCTGCGCGCACCGCATCCCACGCCGCCGCCGTCGCCAGTTCGGCGTTCACCAGTAGCGTGGCGGCCTGATGCTGCAATGCCTGAAAAGTGCCGATCGGCTTGCCGAACTGCTCGCGTGTGCGCAGATGCGCGGTGACCGCGTCGACACACCACCGGACGGTTCCCGACGCGGCACTTGCGCACAGTGCCGTCGTCACGCACCGCGCCCGCGCGTCGTCGATACCCGTCAGCACAGCCGCGTCCGGGACGAGATGTCCTTCGAGACGAAGCATTCCAGCATCGGTGGTGAGGTCGGTGCCTCGTCGAGCATCGATGTTCGCTGTCGACGAAGACGGGTCGAGGGTGAACCAGACGACATCGTCACCGGCACGTGCGGCCACCAGAAGCACCTGCGCCGAGCACATTCCGAGCGTCACCGCAGATGTGCCGCTGATCGCCCAGCCGTCGTTTGTCGCTGTGGCGCGTAGCCCGCTGTCGGGCGGCACCACGGTGCCCGAAGCGCCGGCGCCGAGTCGGGCCAGCAGATTTCTGCCAGCCGGGCCGTCCTCGGCCAACAGCGCGACCGCGCCCGTCGTCACCGTCGACAGCACCGGGCCGGGCAGCAGAGCATTGGCAGCAGCCTCGATCACGCACGCGGCATCCATCGACTCTCCACCCCCGCCGCCGACCTCCTCGGGCAGGTGCACTGCATGAAAACCGGTGGCGACGAACCCTTTCCACCATTCGGGAAGATCTCCAGCCGCCAGCGAATCGAACGCACTGCGCGTCTTGTCGATTGGGGCGTGCCGATTGGCGAATTGCGTCACCGCTGCGGCGAGCTGTTCTTGTTCAGACGTGAGCCCGATGCTCATTCCGCCTCGCCCGTCACGGTCCTCCGATCGAACGAGACGCAACGTCTCGTCTTATGGCACAATACGTGGCGATGTCCCGGCATGTAAAGTCGACCCCTCCGCAGATCGCGACGCGTTCCGAGCCGCCGCGCCGACGCAACGAGAAGTCGCGGATCGCGATCGTGAAGTCCACCCGGGAGTTGCTTCTCGAGCGTGGTTTCGACGGGTTGACCATCGAAGCGGTCGCGGCTCGCGCAGGCGTGGGCAAGCAGACCATCTACCGCTGGTGGCCCAGTAGGCACGCCCTCGTCGCCGACGTGGTGCTTGAGGACGCCGACAAGATACTGAAGCCGGTGGCCAACACGGGCGACCTCGCCGGCGACCTGAGCACCTGGGCAGTCCAACTCGCGGCGACCCTGACCTCGGCACGGGGCAACGCGATGCTCCGGATCCTGACGGTCGCCGGGATGGAACACGACGACACTGCCGCACGGCTGCACGCCGGGTTCAGCGCCCCGCTACACGACAGCGTCCAGACCCGACTCCTCGCCGAGGGCATTGACAGCACGACAGCCCAGGTGGCGGCAGATGCCGTCGTCGGCGGCGTCGTCTACGCGATCCTCAACGAAGGACGTTCGTTTCGGCGCCACCGGGCCGACGCGATTACCCGAACCGTGCTCGACGGCGTCTTCCCCAGGTCGTCGTGACTGGCTTGCTCCGCATGGTGTCCCGCCCAGTCACCGAATGTGCGGTCACCGCGATAACCTGAGCGATTTTTCGCAGTGCCCGCACGTTCGGCGCAGCCAATCACATGGTCAATCACACTGCCAGCGCCGTGCCGGACCTTGCCGACCGGTCGCTACCTGCACCCGGCGGCGTTGACCCACCTGCCGTTGTAGCCGACACACGCGGTGACGTTGGGGGTCGGGTCATAGGGCATCGGTGCGTAGTAAGCAGGCGGCGGAACGTAGGGCGCCACGGCATCGGCGATGTTCGCGCACCCGCCGACGGTCACCCGCCTGCCGGCGCTCGCGCATACATCGGCGTGGGCGACACCGGGTGCTTGCACGGTGACGATCGCTCCTGGGATGGCTGCGATGGCCGCCACGATTGCCGCGGTTACGGTCCACGGCCGCCGCGATTGAGCCGAATGAGTCCTCGAATGAGTCATGTCCAGGCCTCCTAGGAATCCATTGCCGGCGCAGGCGCGTCGCAGCGGCTGCGCAGGTCGGTGACGGGCTGGCGAATTCCGTTGACCTCGGCCTCGACTGCCGGGTTGGCGTCCATGTAATCCTGGACGCGACCGCG
This sequence comes from Mycobacterium sp., assembly GCA_032159965.1. Classification (GTDB taxonomy): domain Bacteria; phylum Actinomycetota; class Actinomycetes; order Mycobacteriales; family Mycobacteriaceae; genus Mycobacterium. The sequence continues at coordinate 1,975 of JAVHWG010000592.1, read as the reverse complement.
GATCTCCTCATTCGGCAGTCCGCGAAGGCTGGTGAAGAAGTCGTTGACGTTCGGGTGGCTGAACAGGTAATCCCCCATGGCCGTACCGACGGTGCCTGACGCGACGGCCAGGTCGGCGGCCGTGCAACCGGGCGTCACGTCAGCGGACGCGACGGATATGCCTCCGCACAGCACCGAACCGGCGATCGCCCCGGCAGCGACCGCCCCCGTGACCGCGCTGCGGAATGTAGATCCCGAGACCAACATATGGAACTCCTTTTCGATGGTCGGTCCGAGAAGCTAAACACAGCAAAACGCAGAATTGGCTGGAGTGACAATTCTGGTCCGCTGCGGCGAAATGCGTCTCCTGACTCGGTTGACGGGGCTAGCATCAGCGCAAATTCGGCGCTTGTCCTGGGGGGACGATGGCGGACAAACCGGTACTCGAGCTTCGTATCCACGGCATCAACAACACCAAACCTGCCGACATGCTCGATCTTCCGGCGGAAGACATCGAGATGTTCGCCGGCGACGCGCTTGGCAGCTTCTGGCGGCCGAAGTCCCCGTCCCCAGATTCACCCACACATCTGGAGGCCTACTCGTGGGGAGGGATGGCGCGAAGCTCAGTCGGCGGGCCGAAGGGCATCAGTCGGCTTCTCGGCGGGGTCGCCCGAATAGGTTGGGCACTGCTGATTCCGTTCGGTTTGGTGAACGTCGCGTACTGGTCGCGCAAATTCGACGACGGTCCCGTGCCTCGCCCTCGATCGTTTCGCGACGGCCTTGGACACGGCCGAAAAGCAGCCTCGTTGAGGATCGCCGGACTAATGCTGACGTTGCTCATGGCGGTATCGGCATCGACGGTGGTGCTGGATCTTGTTGCCGTGCAGTGCTATAAGCCCGGCTCCAACCAGCTGCTCTGCACGAGCCTGCCGTCACAACTCGACTTTCTCGGCACGATGAGTCAGACCCGGCGTCTGGCGCTACTCAGCGTCTTTCCAGTCGCCCTGATTATCGGCTTGGGATTGCTTTCGCAGGCCACCCGAGTGCGGTATGAACAGCCTGACCCTGCGACTCCCGCCTCTGTGACGCAGGCCGAAGCCTCGACGGCGCACGCTGAGTGGCCGATCCTCTCTACCGACGGTTTTTGGGCACATCGCGAGATCACGAAGGTCACGTCACGGATGCATGTGGCCGCCACCGCCGCGCTCGTGGCTGGCGGCACAGCGTTTCACGTCGCGTTCGGTCGCGGCCAATCGTGCGGCAGTCGAGAAAAATACTTCAGCAAGGCATGTTTGAGTCAAGTGCTCAGCGGCGGCTGGCAGATCACAGCAGAGCTCGTAGTCGTAGGGCTGGGGCTCCTCATCTTGGCAACCACGATCGCGATCGTGGCAATCCGGGCCGACTATGCGATCGATGTGCCACGGATGGCTCCGCAGACCAAGAACTTGAGGAATCGGCTCGTGCTCTGGGGTCCCCTAGCGGCGAGCGTTTTGTTGTTCATCGGCCAGGCGGTCCTGCTGGCGTGGGATCAGCCACAACCGCAGGCGAGTCAATTGCTCGGCATCTCGTTCACCCCGACCTGGTTGCTTGCCGGGCTCGTGGGCTTCGGGCTGGCCGGCCTGCTGTGGCGTCCAAGCATCGGCACCCGATGGTGGTTCCTACCCGCAGTGCTGGGACTAGGCGTCGTCGGCCTCGTCATGATTTCGGGCTATGCCAACACAATTCATTTGTGGTGGACGGCGTGGGCCGTGGCAGCCGGGATCGCCATGTGCGTTCTGTTGACACTGCGGCACAGGACCGCGGCGCAACGAGAGAGCGAGGCATGGGGCGGCAGTGGGCCCGGTGTGCTGCTGCTCGTCGCGACTGCCTTCGCGGTGCTCTTGTCGAGTGCGGTGGTCACCGTCGCCGGGGACTGGCTGAACGGCAACCAGTCGGCAGCCGAATTGGCCAACGCCATCCCCGAGCGTGTACCGACGCCGGACCCCTGCCCCTCTGA
>JAVHWG010000141.1:0-3108 GCA_032159965.1 Mycobacterium sp. | reverse complement strand
GTGGTGGTCGCTGTGCCGCTGCAGGTGGTACAGGAAGATGTTGGTCACGATGTGGTCGGAGTTCCAGCTGTGCTCGGGCCTGCACCTCTCGTAGCGGCCCTGCTGCGTCTTCTGCCGGAGCAGGCCGTAGTGCTCCAGATAGTTGACGGTCTCCAGAAGCCCGAACCCGACGATCGCCTGGACGACGATGAACGGCAGCAGCGTCCAGCCGAACACCGCGAGCAGCACGCCCCACAACAGCACCGACATCGCCCACGCGTTCAGCACGTCGTTGCGAATGTCGAACGGGTTCTTGCCGAGTCGGCGCATCCGCTGAGCCTCCAACCGCCACGACGACCGCAGGCTGCCCCAGATGCTGCGCGGCAGGAACGCCCATAGGCTCTCGCCCATCCGCGCGCTGGCCGGATCCTCGGGGGTGGCGACGCGCACATGGTGGCCGCGGTTGTGCTCGATGAAGAAGTGGCCGTAAAACGTCTGCGCCAGAGTAACTTTGGAGAGCCAGCGCTCGAGTGCGTCTTTCTTGTGACCCATCTCGTGGGCGGTGTTGATCCCGACGCCGCCGAGGACGCCGACAGAGAGCGCGACACCGAGCTTGCCGAGCAGGCCCAACGGCCCGTCGTACCCCAGCCAGCTGACGTCGCCGGCAGTGAACAGGTACGCCCCGAACACGATGCTCGCGAACTGGAACGGGATGAACGCATAGGTGCAGTAGCGGTAGTACTTGTCGTTCTCGAGCCGCTCCATGACCTCCTCGGGCGGGTTCTGACCGTCAGGCCCGAACTTCAGGTCCAGCAGCGGCAGAAGCACGAAGAGCAGCAGCGGCCCGATCCACAGCAGCACCTGCGATGACGTGTGCAAACCCTGCCGGTTCATCGCCCAGATCAGCGGCAGCACCACGAACAGCGCGGACGGGGCTACCAGCCCCACCAGCCACAGATGCCGCTTCTTGTCGCGCCACTGCAGCGCGAGGGCGTCGTCACCCTCGATGCCCTGACCCTTGACCGTTGACACCACAGCCGTACCTCCTCGTCCACAAGCCCGTCCCGTGGGTTTACCGTACCGCGCTATTTGTATGCTGTCTAGACATACAAGCATCTTTTGTAAACGATAGCGAAAGCGCGACGGGTTTGCTGCAATAACTTCCACGTGCCGTGCGAGGGTGCCGCGACGTCGGTGCCGACGGCCACTACGATGACGTCGACCCATTTGTCCCGGCAGGTTCGCGACGCGAGCTTCGCAAGGTGAGCACGAGAAGGATGTGTATGTCGATCGGCGAAGCCGAGTTGCAGGAAGCCTGGAATCTGGTCCTCGAGCGCTTCCCGTTTCCCGAGTACATCAAGACTCCGCGCAACCACGTCGACGTGCCGCGCACGATCGCGCGCTATCTGCCACCGGGGTCACGCGTGCTGGATTTCGGCGCCGGCCCAGCCGACAAGACCGGCGTGGCGGCCGCGGCCGGGTTCAAGTGCACCGCGATGGACGACCTGCAGGACAGCTGGCACAAGAAACCACAAACCCGCCAGGCAATCCTGGACTACGCCGCGAATATGGGCATCGACTACATCACGCTGAACGGGCAGGAGACCCTTCCCCCCACCACGGGTGAATTCGACATGGTGATGACCCACGACGTGGTAGAACATCTGCACGACCCGCCCCGCTACATCTTCAACGATCTGATGGCGCGTGTGCGGACCGGCGGCTACTTCTACATGACCGTTCCCAACGCGGTGAACATCCGCAAGCGCATAGCCGTACTTTTCGGCAAGACGAACCATCCCCGCTACGAGGTGTACTACTGGGCCCCGATTCCGTTCCGCGGGCACCTTCGCGAATACACCCGCGACGACTGCATCAAGCTCGCCGAAGCCCTCGGCCTGGAAGTTGTCGAGATCAAGGGCTGGCATCAGGGATTGGGGCGGGTGCCCAAGGGATTGAAGACGGTGTACAAGGCGTTCAGCGCGCTGGCGCCGAATACCAGGGACTCGTGGCGGCTGGTCGCCCGTAAGCCGCCGGGATGGCAACCCAAACTCGAGTTGACCGAGGCCGAGATGCTCGAGCAGACCGGTCTGACGTGCTGGGACGACTTAGGTCACTGACGGGTCACTGATTCTTCGGCTTTCGTGGCGGCCCGCTGCGCCACCATGGAGTGGCGCCGCCCGTACGCGAAGTAGACGACGACACCGATCGCCATCCACGCGACGAACCTGATCCACGTCAGCGCCGTCAGGTTCAGCATCAGCCACAGGCAGGCCAGGATGGCGGCGATCGGCAACACCGGCACCCACGGTGTGCGGAAACTGCGGTCCAGGTCGGGGCGCGTGCGGCGCAGAATAATCACGCCGGCCGACACCAGCACGAACGCGAACAGCGTGCCGACGTTGACCATCTCCTCGAGCTTGGCGATCGGGAACACCGCGGCCGCCACCGCAACCAGCCCACCGACCAGCACCGTCAGCCGGACCGGAGTGCCGCGGCTGCCGGTTCGCGCCAGCGACCGCGGCAACAGCCCGTCCCGCGCCATCGCAAACAGCACCCGGGTCTGGCCGAGCATCAGCACCATCACGACGGTGGTCAGCCCGGCCAGGGCGCCGATTGCGATGATTTCAGCCGCCCACGTAACCCCGTTGACCTTGAACGCCGTCGCCAGGTTGGCGTGGTCACCACCCTGCTCTTTCATCTGTGCATAGCGGATCATGCCGGACAGCACGGCGGCCACCGCGACGTAGAGCACGGTGACGATCACCAGCGTGGCGATGATGCCGCGCGGCACATCCCGCTGCGGGTTCTTGGTTTCCTCAGCGGTGGTCGCCACGACGTCGAAACCGATGAACGCGAAGAACACGATCGACGCGCCGGCCAGCAACCCGTACCAGCCGTAGGTGCTGCCGCCCGCGCCGGTGATCAGCGAGAACAGCGACTGTTCCGTCTGTGATTCGCTGCGCGCCGCCGGTGGGATGAAGGGCGAGAAGTTCTCGACCTTGATGTAGAACGCTCCGACGACGATCACGAGCAGGACAACGGCTACCTTGATCGCGGTGATCGCGGCGCTGACGTTCGCCGACAGCTTGGTGCCGAAGGCCAACACCGTGGTCAGCACTCCGACGA
>JAVHWG010000531.1:0-3240 GCA_032159965.1 Mycobacterium sp. | reverse complement strand
ATATGCCAATCCCCCATCTCGAACGACGGGCCGGCAACGTGACGACCAGCGAAGTCGATGACAGTTCGCGACCGCTGGGTCTCCAAGATCGCCGCCTGGCGTAATTCGTTCTCGTCACCATCGGCTTCTTGGGCCATCGCCGTGGCGATATCGGGATGTCGGCGCAACCGCTCGAACACCCAGGCCAATGTCGACGCCGTGGTTTCGTGGCCTGCGGTCAGCAATGCGAGCAACTCGTCCGCGATGTCGGTGTGTGACATCGCGGTACCGTCGTCGTATCTGGCCCGCAGCATCAGCGCGAAGATGTCGGTGCGGTCCTCCAGGCGGGGGTCGGCCTGCGCTCGTGCCGTCAAGGTGGCCACCACCTCGTCGTACTCACGCCGCGCCGCCGCAAGCTTTCCCCACGGCCCGAACCGGGCCAGGGTGGACGACGGTGACGGCAGGCGGGCCATTTTCGAACCAAGCGTCACCCACGGCGGCAGGATCTCGCGGAGACGGTCCAACTCTGCGCCATCGGCACCGAACACCGCCCGAAGGATTACGTTAAGCGTGATCCTATTCATCGGCTCGAGTGTCCGAAATTCCTTTCCGACAGGCCAATTGGCGGCCTCACGCAGAGTCTCCTCTTCGATGAGCTGTTCGTAGTTCTTGATGCTCTTGCCGTGGAACGGTGGGGTCAGCAACTTGCGACGGCTGCGGTGCTCGGCCCGATCGAGAGCGAACACGCAGCCAGCTCCCAACAACCGGCTGAGGTTGGGCTGGATGTTGATCAGAGTGTCGGTGCTCGCGGTGAAGACCTGCCGGACGAGCGCAGGATCGGTGACCACCACCGTGCGCCCGAAGATCGGGATATTGATAGTGAACGCCTCGCCGTAGCGGCGTACGAGCCCGCGGACTGTGGGCACCCGCGCAGCTGTGAAGGCGGCGCCCTGGACGAGCTTCGGAAGCGGGACGACAGGCGGCAGCTTGGGTGCCGCAGCGGTCGATGCAATATCTACCGTGGTCTCAGACATGGCGTCCTCCCGGCGACTGGTACCACCCGGTACCAGTGCACTGTGAGGTACGGTACCCGGTAGTACCGCGGTGGGGCAACCCCTAAGGGCAGCCGGGAAAGGAGGCGCGATGACCATCTCCGAGATCGCGGCCAACGACACCGACGTCGACCACCCGTTCCGTCGGCGGCTGCTGGACGGACTCGCGGCCTCGATCGCGGACCGCGGATACCGGGAGACCACAATCGCCGACATCGTGCGGCACGCCCGCACCTCGAAGCGCACCTTTTACCAGGAGTTCAGCAGCAAGGAAGAGTGCTTCATCGAGCTGCTGCACACCTCCAACCAGGACATGATCGGGCATATCATGTCGTCGGTGGATCCAGAAGCCCTGTGGCGTAATCAGATTCGTCAAGCCATTGGTGCGTATGTCGAAACAATCGAGTCACGCCCGGCCGTCATGCTGAGTTGGATCCGGGAACTGCCCGCTCTCGGTTCGATGGTTCGATCTGTACAGCGACGCGGCATCGAGCAGTTCATCGAGATGATGGTCGACATCAGCAGCAATCCCGGGTTCGGCCGTGACAACATCGCCCCGGCATCGCGTCAGATGGCGTTGATTCTGGTCGGCGGGCTACGGGAGCTCGCGGCGATGACAGTCGAGGACAACAGGGATGTGCGCGAGATCGTCGATACCGCGGTGGCCGCGTCAATCGCACTGGTTGCTGCGGGCTCTCACACGTCTTGAGGGACTGTCGGTTTGCCGTACTTACTGACGAATTTCTTTCCGTTCACCAGGAACTCGATATTGTCGGCGACATCGTGCAGGGGCTGAGGACTGCGCAGCGACCGGCAGAGGATCACGGCCCCTTCGGTCGCGGCCAGCATGGTGGTAGCCAATGCGCGGGCCTCGTCTTCGTCGAAACCGTCGGCTGAAAATGACCGCAGGAGCGCCGCCCGCCAGTGATCAAAGATTCTGGCCGCATCGTCTGACAGCTGCGGATCTTCGTCGCCGGTGCTGATTGCAGCCGCCGCCACAGGGCAGCCGGCAGCGAAATCGCTTTCCTCGAGGACGCCTTCCCAGAGCTCGACGAATCCACGCAGCAGCGCCATTGGCCCCCGAGCGGCCGCTTCGTCGATGGCGGCGGTCATCGAGTCGCCGGCGAAGCCAAGAGCTTCGAGCAGTATCTGGGCCCGGCCGCCGGGGAAGTGGTGATAGACGGATCCGCGCGGCGCCCCTGAGCGGCTGAGGACCTCGTCGATGGTGACACCCGCCGCGCCTCGTTCACGCAGCACTCCGGCGGCGCTGGACAGCATCCGGGTCTTTGTCGCACCGCGGGTGCGCCGCTGACGAAGCGTCATGCCGCCCGACGGTCCGCGGGCTGACGGGAACGCAGGTGTGTGGCCGACCAGCCCGCCCACCTGCCGTTGCGGCCGAAAGCGCGCCTGCGCTGCCACGACTGCTTCACCTCCGCACGGCTGGGTGCGGAGCGGGTGACGTGCAGTCCTGCGATGTTGAGCTCGATGATGGTCATGGCATCTACCTCTTTCGTGGAACCGCTGCAGGTTCCACATCCATAACTATGCTTACTTCCATAGTTGCAGTCAAATCCTCGTGACCATTCCGTTATCTGTGGCCCTGATCCCGCCGTACCGTACGTCTAACTATGCGAATCAGCATAGTCACTGATCACTACCAGGAGGCGCACCCATGGACACCGTGTCAGTCGACCGCGACGGGAGCGTGCTGATGATCGGCCTCAATCGACCACAGAAGCGCAACGCCTTCACGCTTGAGATGCTCGCCGACTTGTCGCACGCCTACGCGATTCTGGAATCCGACGCCTCGGTTCGCGCAGGAGTGCTCTTCGCGCACGGCGAGCACTTCACCGCCGGCTTGGACCTGGCGGACGTCGCCCCGGCGATCGCGGGCGGAATCAGCCCGTTCCCGCAGGACGGACGGGATCCGTGGCGCCTGGACGGCGCGTGGACAACTCCGCTCGTCACCGCTGCCCACGGTCGCTGCCTGACCCTGGGCATCGAGCTGCTGCTCGCCTCCGACATCCGCGTGGCCGCTGCCGACACACGGTTCGCGCAGATCGAGGTGCTGCGTGGGATCTTCCCGTTCGGAGGTGCGACGCTGCGCTTCCCCCGCGAGCTGGGCTGGGGCAACGCCATGAGATGGATTCTGACCGGTGACGAGTTCGATGCCGCCGAAGCGCACAGGATGGGCCTGGTCCAGGAGGTC
>JAVHWG010000525.1:0-5981 GCA_032159965.1 Mycobacterium sp. | reverse complement strand
GACCTCGAAAACCCCTGGGCGATCGAGCACCGTGACGTTGGCTGGCCGTTCCGCGACGAACAACGCGCTGGTGTACACCGACGAGGCGTCAAGCGGATCGTGGTTTCCGGGCAGGAGATACACCGGTACTCCCACCGAACGCATGGCCTCGAGGGACTGGCTCACGACCGACGGATCGAGCTGGTTGTGCTCGAACACGTCGCCCGCGACGACGACGAACTCCGCCTCCGCCGCGGCCGCGAGCGCGCCGAGCGCGCTGACCGCGTCGCGCCGGGCAGCTGAATACCGTGGCTGCGCATCGGCATTGAGGAAATGCCGGGTCATGCCGAGCTGCCAGTCGGCCGTGTGTATGAACCTCACGCCGGACCCCTCCTCTCTGCGCCCACGCGGGTGTCTGATGTCGAGCAAGGCGAGTGTAGGACCGCCCGCCGACAAGTTCGGGGACCCGGCGCGGTATGCCCTAACGTGGATCGGATGAGCGGACGGCCGGCAGAACGAACACTGTTGCTGATGCGGCACGCCAAGTCGGACTATCCGAGCGAGGTCGCCGACCATGACCGGCCGCTGGCACCGCGTGGAGTTCGGGAAGCCGGACTGGCAGGCGACTGGCTACGCGCCAGCGCGCCGTCGATCGACCTCGTGCTCTGCTCGACGGCCGTGCGCACCCGCGAAACGTTGGCGCGCACCAAGCTGAGCGCCCCGGTCACCTTCGTCGACCGGATCTACGACGCGGTTCCGTCGACCGTGATCGACGAGATCAACGGCGTCGACGACGATGTCGCCACGCTGCTGGTGATCGGTCACGAGCCGGCAATGAGCAGCGTGACCCTTGCACTCGCGGACGCATCGACGAGCAATTCAGTTGCCGCTGAGGATGTTTCGACGAAATTTCCGACGTCGGCGATTGCCCGCTTACGGATCGGGTCGAGCTGGCGGGATCTTGTTGTTGGCGGCGCGATGCTGGACTCGTTCCACGTGCCGCGCTGAGCCTCGATCACGCATTCGTGGCGAGAGTCAGCTCCATCAGCTTGACCGCCATCTGGCACGCGTCGATGCCGGGCGTCTGTGGATTCACCCACCAGCCGACGGCGCCGAGTGACCCACCGTCACTGGCCACCCCGCATGCGCCGTTGGCGTCGTTCGGTTTCATCACGATGGACTGGACGCCCACAATCGCGCGGCTTTCGATCTGATAGTTCAGCTCGCCGGCGACCTTCTTCTCGTTGTCGAGGCTGCCCTGCTCGTACCAGAACCGGGTGATGTCGATGACGCCTGCCGGATTGGCCGCCTGCCATCGGCACACCGCACCGACGAATGTGCTCTGAATATCGAGCGGGTCAGCCCCGACCGTCTTTGCCATCAGGCTCGTGTCGAGGACGTCGCATTCCTTCTGCAGGTTCGGGTACTTCTTCTCGGCGTCGTCGCTGCGCGGCATCGACCCGCCTGACCCCGACTTCACGGCCTTGCCGTCGACAGTCCGCGACAACAGACCTCCGGAGCAACCTGCGAGCAACACCATTGCGGTGACCGCCGCGAGGAGTCCGCAGATGATTCGGCGCGTCCTGGTCATTTCTCGGTCATTTCGAGTTCAATTCCGGTCATTTCGAGTTCGCAATCGATTGGCGGGTCAGCTCTTTGGCCACATCACACGGGGGCGGGAATGGCTGCTCGGCGAAACTGATCGACCACTCGATGAAGTCGTCGTCGAACTGGATGGCGATCTCGCACAGGCTGTCGACCTGCGCGACCGGGTCGGACTGCACCGCGACGAAGCCACCGTGACCCTCGATGTTGATGTCGTCGACGGTGCTTCGCTGGCGGACCTCCGTCTCACGCTCCCGCCCGATCGGACTACCGCGGTACCAGGTGAACGAGAAGTGCGGACCGACGATGCCGCCGTCGAGCAGCCACTGGCAACCCGCGGAGTTCTTGGCGGTGTTCACCAGGCCCGCAATCTGGGTCAGCTGGGCGACGGTCTGGTCGCTGACGCCGCCGCACTCGGGGAAGAACGGTCCGTGTTTGGCCTGCTGTTGCGGCGGCGGGGCCGGCGGCTGCGTACCCGGACCCGGCGCCTCGTCCTGTGACGAGCAGCCGGCGACGAGCGCGGCGACGGTCGACACACCCAAGATCATCAAAGGCAGGCGTCGTCTCACGCGACCCGGTTCCCGGGCGTCGTCGCTGCTGGTCGTCACGCAAGCAGGATAGCGGCAGCCGGAGGGTGTGGGCTTGCACCGACGTTGACCAGGTCGTATGCGACAGTGCCGTGTGCGACAGTACGAGGATGCTCCTGGGACTGCTGCGCGAATACGTGCGGCCGTACCGCGGCTTGATCGCAATCGTCGGGTCGCTGCAGGTGATCAGCACGCTGGCGTCCCTCTACCTGCCGACCGTCAACGCGGCGATCATCGACGACGGCGTCGCCAAGGGTGACACCCAGGCGATCACGCGGCTCGGGGCGGTGATGCTGGCGGTGAGCGGCGTCCAGGTGCTGTGCTCGGTGGCCGCGGTCTATTTCGGGTCGCGCACCGGCATGGGGTTCGGCCGCGACCTGCGGGGGGCGATCTTCAACCACGTCACCGGGTTCTCGGCGCAGGAGACCGCGCAGTTCGGCGCTCCGTCGCTGCTCACCCGCAGCACCAACGACGTCCAGCAGATCCAGCTGCTCGTTCAGATCACCTGCACGGTGTTGGTCACCGCGCCGATCATGTGCATCGGCGGCATCGCGATGGCGGTGCATCAGGACGCGGGGCTGTCCTGGCTGCTGCTGATCAGCGTGCCGGTGCTGGCGCTCGCCAACTATCTGATCGTGTCGCGGATGCTTCCCATCTTCCGTCGCATGCAGAGGCTCATCGACGGCGTGAACCGCGTCATGCGCGAACAACTCTCGGGCATCCGCGTCGTGCGGGCGTTCGCGCGCGAACCCGTCGAAAGGCGGCGGTTCGACGAGGCGAATCGCGCACTGTCGCAGTCAGCTCTGGCGGCAGGCCGGTGGCAGGCACTGTTGCTGCCGGCCAGCACGCTGGTGATCAACGTGTCCAGCGTGGCGCTGATCTGGTTCGGGGGAAAGCGCATCGACGCCGGGCAGATGCAGGTCGGGTCGCTGATCGCGTTCCTGTCTTATTTCATGCTGATTCTGCTGTCCGTCATGATGGCGACGCTGCTGGTGATCCTGTTTCCGCGAGCATCGGTGTGCGCCGAGCGGATCACCGCAGTGCTCAGCACCCAGCCGACGATCCGCAGCCCCGAGCATCCTGTGAGACCGCCGTCGTTGCGGGGTGTGGTGCGCATGGAGTCCGCGACGTTCAGCTATCCGGGCGCCGACCGGCCGGTGGTCCAAGACATCTCCCTGTCGGCACAGCCCGGCACGATGACTGCGATCGTGGGCAGCACCGGGGCCGGAAAGTCGACACTGGTGTCGCTCATCTGCCGGCTCTACGACGTGACGGCCGGCACGGTGAGCATGGACGGCGTCGACGTCCGCGCCTACGACACCGAGCAGTTGTGGTCGGCGGTCGGGCTGGTGCCGCAGCGTGGTTACCTGTTTTCCGGGACCGTCGCCGACAACCTGCGTTATGGCAAGGACGACGCCACCGACGCCGAGATGTGGGAAGCGCTGGAAGTAGCGGCAGCCGACGGATTCGTGCGTGCGCATGCCGACGGGTTGCAGATGCCCGTCGCGCAGGGGGGTATCAACTTCTCGGGCGGGCAGCGCCAACGCCTGGCGATCGCCCGTGCGGTGATCCGCCGACCCGCGGTCTACCTGTTCGACGACGCGTTCTCAGCGCTGGACGTCCACACCGACGCCCGGGTGCGCGCCGCGCTGCGGGAGGTGTCCGCAGACTCGACTATGATCATTGTGTCACAACGTATTTCGACTGTGATCAACGCCGACCAGATCGTCGTGATCGATGACGCGCGAGTCGTCGGGACCGGCACCCACGAGTCTCTGATCGCGGACTGTCCGCAGTATGCCGAGTTCGCCGACTCGCAATCGGTTGGCGTGTCACGCGCATGAGTGGGCCGATGCGGATGTCGATGCGCACGATGACGCAGGCGCCTGAGCGGTCCCGGGATTTCCGGACCACAGCGATCCGGTTGGTGAAAAGGCTGACCCCGCAGCGCGGTCTGACGTCGGCGGTGATGGCGCTGTCCGTCGTCGGCATCGCAATCGGCGTGGTCGGCCCGCGGGTTCTGGGCCACGCCACCGACCTGCTGTTCAACGGTGTCATCGGCCGCGGTCTGCCCGCGGGTATCACCAAGCAGCAGGCGGTCGAGGCCGCGCGGGCACGCGGCGACGGGACCTTCGCCGACCTGCTGTCGAGGGCCGACGTGACACCCGGGGTCGGTGTGGACTTCGGTGCTGTAGCCCGCACACTGTTGCTGGCCTTCGGCCTGTATCTGCTCGCCGGCCTGCTGCTTTGGGTACAGGCACGCCTGCTCAACGTCACTGTGCAACGCACGATGGTGGCGTTGCGGGCCGATGTGGAGGACAAGGTTCACCGGCTTCCGTTGTCCTACTTCGATTCCCGCCAGCGCGGCGAGGTGCTCAGCCGGGTAACCAACGACGTCGACAACATTCAGACGTCACTGTCGATAACGATCAGCCAGCTGTTGTCGGCCGTGCTGACCGTGGTGGCCGTGCTGGCGATGATGCTGACGATCTCGCCGTTGCTGGCGGCGATCACCGTCCTGACGGTACCGCTGTCGCTGTGGGTGACCAGGACCATCGCACGCAGATCGCACCGTCTGTTCGTGGCACAGTGGGCCAACACCGGGCGGCTCAATGCCCACATCGAGGAGACATACAGCGGGTTCACGCTGGTCAAGACCTTCGGCCATCGGCGCAGGGCGCAGGAGCAGTTCCGCGAGCTCAACGACGACGTGTACCACGCCAGCTTCGGGGCGCAGTTCTTCTCGGGGCTGGTATCGCCGTTCACGATGTTCATCGGCAACCTGAGCTACGTCGCCGTCGCCGTGGTCGGCGGCCTTCAGGTGGCGACGGGCCAGATCACTCTCGGCGCGATCCAGGCGTTCACCCAGTACGTGCGCCAGTTCAATCAGCCGCTCACACAGGTGGCCGGGATGTACAACACGCTGCAGTCCGGAATGGCAAGCGCAGAGCGCATTTTCGATCTTCTCGATGCCGAAGAACAGTCCGCCGACACCGATGTTGCGCTGCCGTCGGTCAACGGGCAGCAGCGCCCCGGCCGCGTGGAATTCGACCACGTCGACTTCAGCTACCGGCCAGGCACTCCCGTCATCGAGGACCTGTCCTTCATCGCCGAACCCGGCAGCACCGTAGCAATCGTCGGTCCCACAGGTGCGGGCAAGACGACGTTGGTGAACCTGTTGATGCGCTTCTACGAGGTCGACGGCGGCCGGATCCTCGTCGACGGCGTCGACATCGCGACCGTCAGCCGCCATTCGCTGCGGTCACGAATCGGGATGGTCCTGCAGGACACGTGGCTGTTCGGGGGCACCATCGCGGAGAATATCCGCTACGGACGGCCGCACGCCGACGACGACGAGGTGCGGGCAGCGGCCCGCGCGGCGTACGTCGACCGGTTCGTGCACACACTGCCCGACGGCTACGACACCCGGGTCAGCGACGACGGCGGAAACATCAGCGCGGGCGAGAAACAGTTGATCACGATCGCGCGCGCGTTCCTCGCCCAGCCTCAGCTGTTGATTCTGGACGAGGCCACCAGCTCCGTCGATACCCGCACCGAGGTGTTGATCCAGCACGCGATGGGCGAATTGCGGCGCGACCGAACAAGTTTCATCATCGCGCACCGGCTGTCGACGATCCGGGATGCCGATGTGATCCTGGTGATCGAGGACGGCAGGATCGTCGAGCGTGGCAGCCATCGCGAGCTGATGGCTAAGCATGGCGCTTATTGGGCGATGACACAGGTGTAGTGCCCCTAGAGTGGGTACATGACCTTGGCTGCCTCGTCCTCGGCGCCGAAGACCGTGCATAC
>JAVHWG010000136.1:0-7749 GCA_032159965.1 Mycobacterium sp. | reverse complement strand
CAACGACGGCGGCCGTCGTCCAGCCGAGTGCCGCGTCGAACAACAACCACAGGCCGAACAGCAGAAACAGCACACTGGCCACGCTGTGCAGAAGTCGCTCGGGCAGCCGACGGTGCAGCAGAGCCCCGATCGCGATCGCCAATCCGTCGGCCAGCACCATCGCGATCGTCGCGCCCAGCCACACGCCGGCCCAGTTGTTCTTGCTTGCCAATGCGACGGTCGCGAGCATCGTCTTGTCTCCGAGCTCTGCGAGCACATAGGACGAGATCACGGCAGGCAAGACAAACCGGCGTTCCGGGGCATCCGGAGCCGGGCCGCCGTCGGGGCGCTCCCGCCACGTCCAGATCGCGAACCCGAAGAAGGCGATCGCAGCTACGAACGCGATCGGTCGCTCCGGCAGGGTCAGGCCGAGGAAATGGCCGATCAGCACCGACAAGCCGTGCACCAGCAGGGCCGCGATAGCGACCCCGGACAGCACCACCCACCAGCGGTGCCGCAGGGCGTAGGTCATGGAGATCAGCTGTGACTTGTCGCCGAGCTCGGCGACAAAGACGACGCCGAGGCTGATAAGTAGTCCGGTGAGCATGGCGACCTTTCGACGCGTCGCCCGCCACCGCGTTTGGCGATGCCGGGCATCGGGTCGAAGGTCTCGCCCACCGCAGACGTGAGGAGCAAAGCTCCCGCAGGTGCGGTTCGCCGGCCGGGCTTGCGCCAGTGTGTCGACACGGCGATTGGGGGCTACTCCCCTTCGCTTACGCAGTCGACGTTAGCGGCTGACGAAGCCGTACGCCAGCCAGGAGGAGATTTCGGGTGCCCGTATCGTGCGCTTCGAATGTCCTTATGCCGCAAGCAGCATCGCCAGAATGGCCGTGTCGGGGTGACTGATTGGATCGACGCCCACGCGACTGACCATCGACGTGACCGTCCCGTCGGCCTCGGCTTCCACCCACGCGGCACGATGGTCGAGCCCGAGGTGGGGCAGGCCGGGCAGCAGCACGCAGCCCGATGCTGCGCCGGTGCATTCCGGCAACGACGGCACAGTTTCTGACGGCGGGTGCAGCATCATCAATGCTGGCGGCGTGTACTCAGCGAAATGGCCTGGCGGAAGGGCGGATTCACCGACAACCGGGCCCTCTGCGAGGACCAGGCCGACGGTGCCGGGTTCAGGTTCTTCGGGCAATTCCTCGCGGACACCGAAAATCGTTGTCGTGGAAAGCAATCCCGGTAGTGACGCGACCCGGACCGCCACGATGAGAAGTTGCGCCCACTCCTTCGTGGAATCAGGCCAGCGGCCGGACACGACGAAGCCCTTCAGAGCGCCGTGCGAATGGAACGGGGCCACCTCGATGGCCCGGCCGGATCCCGTACTCACATCCGCCTCCGCCCTCTCGATCCAGGGTGCGTAGTGACACACCGCTGGGTCGGTGCGGTCAGAATGACGTGCTGGCAGCCGGCGCGCAAGCCGACACGGGCACTAATGACGGATGAACAAACGTGACGCCAGAGTCGGACATCGACCCTGGCGTCACGTTTCTCTCACGAGCGGGCTAGAAGATCAGGCCGTCAGTCTGGCCGGTGGCGGCGGTGAACCGCTTCTGGACGTCTTCCCAATTGACCACGTTCCAGAAGGCCTTGACGTAGTCGGCTTTGACGTTCTTGTACTGCAAGTAGAACGCGTGCTCCCACATGTCGACCTGGAGCAGCGGAATGATGCCGAGCGGCACGTTGGCCTGCTGGTCATAGAGCTGGAACGTCAGCAGATTGTGGCCCAGGGTGTCGTAGCCCAGGACCGCCCAGCCAGAACCCTGCAAGCCATTGGCCGCAGCGGTGAACTGCGCCTGAAACTGATCGAACCCGCCGAACGCGTCGTCGAGCGCGGAGGCGAGTTCGCCGGTCGGCTTATCGCCGCCGTTGGGCGAGAGGTTCTTCCACCAGATCGAGTGGTTGACGTGTCCGCCGAGATGGAACGCAAGATTTTTTTCGTGCAAGAAGATCGCCGCGTGGTCACCCTTGCTGCGTGCCTCGGCAAGCTGCTCTAGAGCGGTGTTGGCGCCCTTTACGTAGGTCGCGTGGTGCTTACTGTGGTGTAACTCGTTGATCTGACCCGAAATATGGGGTTCGAGCGCTGCGTAGTCGTAGTCCAAGTCGGGCAGGGTGTACTCAGCCACGAGGTTCCTTTCCTAGTCTTCAGTTGTCCGGGGTTGCCGGTCTCATTCACGCTCAACCCTGCTCCATACGGGCGTACACCGCAAGGACACCCGGCCCGGGCGGAAGGAAGTACTCGCCGTCAGCGAGGCGTCAGAACAAGACGATGACGGCGAGGATCGCCATCAGAACCAACGCGATCAACGCGGCGCGCAACGCCGACGTCATCTGCGATCGGGTATAGACGTGCGAGGAAGAGTTCCACTCGGAGGAGTCCGATCCGATCGGATGAGCCGCCATCAGCGACTCCCTGCCATCACGTTCAAGTTCGCCCCCCGTGAGATGTATCACATCACCTTGTGACGCGATGATAACCGGTCAGTCATGCTGGCGAAAATCCTGTCCAATCCCACGAAGTAGCTAGCCAGTCAATGGATTTCGCTGAGATAGTTTCCTGGGGCTGTTAATCAGACCCGTCACGCCGTCGTTCTTTATCCACAGGTCCGCCTGGCGGTGGCTAAATATCCTGTTCAGCGTGCTAGTCACGACGATGGCCCTGTGGACAATTCAGCTGCGCCTGTGGATAACCCATTTGCAGCCGAAGTAGCTGAGGCGACGAAATTCAGCGCGCTGAAACCGTGCGGCGGCGACGGCGCGGGACGCATCGGAGTGGGCAACGGAAACTGGCTTACCCTGGTCGGGTGATCCAGGTGTGCTCACAATGCGCGACGCGGTGGAATGTGCGCGATCGGCAGCGGCAATGGTGTCCACGCTGCCACGGCGCGCTGTTGTCCCCGCACGTCCCGGCGCAACCTGCGTGGGCACCGGGCGCACGCCCAGTGGCGCCGCCCGCGCAGCCTGGACGCGCCGGCGCGCCGCCACGCGGATATCGATGGATCGCGGTGCGCCCCGGCTTCGGACCACCGCCGCGCGTGCAGCGCCGCACGCTCGGACCGACCCCGCGGTACCCCTTCATTCCCAGGTGGGGATTGGTCGACCCGGCCACGCAGCTGGCACCGCCTCCGGTCGCGCCTCCGCGGCGAGGGCCGTCGCTGCCTGCCCTCCGCACGACGTTGATCACCACGGTGATCCTTCTGGGCCTCGCTGCACTTCTGTACGTCGGGCGATACGTGCTGCTGGTGGTCAACCGAGACGTGCTGCTGAACTCGATCGTCGCGTGGCTCGGCACCTGGGTCCCGGTGGGCGTGAGCGTCGCCGCGATCATCGCGGTAGTGGCTTCCGCGGTGCTGCTGACCCAGTGGCTCGTCGCCCGGCGCGCTGCCGTATTCAAGCGCTTCGACGAAGGCGATCCTCGCGGAGTGCGCGCGATGCAAGCCGGCTGCCTCGTGCCGTTGGTCAACCTGGTCTGGCCGCTGACCTACTTTGTAGAGCTCGCGAAGGCGGAAGACAAGTACGACCGATTGCGCAAGTTGATCTGGACTTGGGGCGCAACGTTTCTCGTCAGCACCGTGGTATCGGTGTACTGCTTTGTAACGAGGTTCTTCGCGCACGACACCCAGGCAGTGGCCAACAACACCATCAGCTTCGTAGTCGCGAACGTGATCGCCATGGCGGCCGCGGTGGTCACGATGCGACTGGTGTCCGGGTTTGCCAGCTTGCCGGTCGAGCGCGCCGTGCGCCGGTGGCTGGTCGTCGCCGACGAGAAGCAATCGCGCGCCGAATCGCGCGCTGCGGTTGAGCCCGAAGGCCAGGAACCGGCAGCATAGCCATATGACGTCTGGCGACGCCGCGCACGCCGGTCATCCCTTCGTGGTCGCACACCGGGGTGCGTCGGCGGAGCGGCCCGAGCACACCGTGGCCGCGTATGAGCTCGCGTTGCGACAAGGAGCCGACGGGGTGGAGTGCGACGTCCGGCTGACCCGTGACGGCCATCTGGTCTGCGTACACGACCGCAAGGTGGACCGGACCTCTGACGGATCGGGAGTGGTCAGTGAGATGACGCTCGCCGAGCTGAGAGCCTTGGACTACGGCGGGTGGCACGCCAGCCGCCGCGGATCGACGACGCAGGCCGACACCGGCCTGCTCACGCTCGACGGGCTGATCAAGTTGGTCCTCGACTGGCGCCGGCCGGTGAAGATCTTCATCGAGACCAAGCACCCGGTGCGGTTCGGATCGCTCACCGAGAACAAGGTGCTGGCACTGTTGCATCGCTACGGGATCGCCTCGCCCGCGTCAGCGGACCGTTCGCGCGCCGTGGTGATGTCGTTCTCGGCGGCAGCGGTATGGCGAATCCGGCGGGCCGCGCCGATGCTGCCGACCGTGTTGCTCGGCGACACGTCCCGGTACCTCGGCGGCAGCGCTGCGACCACCGTGGGCGCCACCGCCGTGGGGCCGTCGATCCAGACGCTGCGCGAGCATCCCGAGCTAGTCGACCGCGCCGCCGCACAGGGCCGCGCCACATACTGCTGGACCGTCGACGATCTCGCAGACGTCGAGTTCTGCCGTGATCTGGGCGTCGGCTGGATCGCGACCAACCATCCCGGCCGGACCAAGGAGTGGCTCCAGCGTGGTCTGTCGGAGCTGCCGCGCAGCTAGGGCCGCTGATCGAGAAGTTCTGGGGGAACCGGATCGTCGTTGATGATCGCGGTGAAGAGTCTCGTCGCGTCGGTGTCATCCCACTCCAGACCGCCGCCGGAACCCGTGGCCGGCACCGTCAGCATCGTCGGCGATCCGTGCAGGGCCCAGCCGAGGCTGACCAGGTCCCAAACGTGGGCACCCTCGTCGACGGTGAGTGCGCCGGTGATTGCGCTCGACACCGAAAACCATCGGTAGGGGTTGAGCCACACCGACGGGCTGGCGGCTCTGCGCAACAGCGCCGAGAGGAACTCCCGCTGGTTCTTCACCCGCTGCAGGTCGGCGCTCGGGAACGCGTATCGCGTGCGGACGTAAGCCAGTGCGGTGCGCCCGTCCAGTGTTTGACACCCGGCACGAAGGTGAATCGGGACGTACTGGTCCTCGTCCACGTCCTGGGTCAGGCAGATCGGCACCCCACCGACGGCCTCGACCACATCGGCGACGCCGACAAACCCGATTTCCACGTAGTGGTCGATTCGAATGCCGGTCTTGCCCTCGACCGTCCTGACGAGCAGTTCGCCGCCGCCCTGTGAGAACGCCGCGTTGATCTTGTCGGTCCCGTGCGCGGGAATCTCGACGATCGAGTCGCGCGGAATCGACACCACGGTCGGCGGCGTGTCCGAGAACAGCCCGGGCACGTGGATCACCATGATCGTGTCGGTCAGTCCGTTGCGGTTCTCATCGCCGGTGGTGTACTCGCTTCGCTGAGCGGGCGTCAGGTTGTTTCTGCTGTCGGATCCGACGAACAGCCAGGTGGTGCCGCTGCCGGCGGCCGGCCTGCCCTCGTAGTCGGTGAGCACGGGGACCCTGCGCAACGACGTGTCGACCCATATCGCGAAGCCGACGGGGAATCCGATCAGGGCGAGCAGCACTAGGACCACCGCAAGCGCGATCCACCGCCTGGGCTGCCGCTTGCGGCGTGGCTTCGGCGTCGCGGGTCGGGGGGGAGGTTGGCGTGGGGGTGGCTGTTGGCTGGCCGGGTTTGGGAACGCCGGCGGCGGAGGGGGCAATGGCGGCAGCGGCATGCGCCTCGTGGCCGGCGGCGGCGGTAGCGGCACGGGCATCGGCTTGGTCGGCGGGGGCCACGGGTTTGGCGGTGGCATCGGGCGACTCGCCGGTGGCCGGCGGATCACTTGCGACGGCTCCTGGGGTCGTTGCGGTGGGAGCGGGCGCCGATGGATCGGCGGACCGCCGCCGCCTCGATCGTCGTCGCTCATCGGAACAATCTACGGCGTCATGGCAGCCAGTCGAGATGACCTGATGCCAGCGCATACCCGACAAACGCGACCGTGTCGATGACGCCGTGCGCGACGATCAGCGGCCACAACCGTCCGGTGCGCCGCCACACGACGCCGAACACCACACCCATCACGACGTTGCCCAGCCCCGCGCCGAATCCCTGGTACAGGTGATAGGCGCCGCGCAGCAGACTCGACCACATGACCGTGCGGGCCGTGCTCATGCCGAGCTGACTCAGCCGGGTCATCAGGTAGCCGACCACGATCACCTCTTCAGCCCAGCCGTTGGCGAAGGCGGCCAGGACCAACACCGGGATTCGCCACCAGGTGTCCGACAGCGTGGTCGGCTCCACCGATGCGCTGAGCCCGATCCACCGTGCGACGACATAGAGACCGAGGCCGGGAATACCGATCAGTGCGGCCAGGCCGAGGCCCCCGAGCCCGTCGACGCGCACGCGGAACCGGCGCAGGCCGATGCTGCTCGGTTCGATGTCACTGCGCCACAGGAGGTACAGCGCGAGCAGGCCCCATGCCACCAATTGCGCGATGTACGCGAGGTTCAGCCCCAGGTCGATCAGATCGAAGTATGAGCGCCTCTCGATCAACGGGATGTGCTGCTTGCTCAGGGTCCGCAGCACGGAGTCGACGAGCTGCAGCGCAGAGGTGATCGCCGACATCCCGAATGTCACGGCAAGGACGAGGAGGACCTCGATCTGCAGTGCGCGGCGGCCCGGCTGAGCGCGAGAAGCGCCGGGATCGACGGACGGCCCGTTCACCGGAGATACCGTAGCGGTCCGCGGGCCCGGTCAGCGCACGCGCACGACTTCCCCTTCGGCGGCTCAGAGCTTGCGTGCCCGCAGCCCGTTGAGGAACGGGCAACCCATCAGTACGCGGATCGCGCGGCCCAGTGCAGTCACGTCGTCGACCGGGGCGGCGAAGGGCAACCGCACGTCGTGATCGCCATCGGACCTCTCGACGCGCAGGCGCACGCCATAGCGATCCAGGCCCAAGGGGCGGACCTCGCCGCGCCGCAGCGGTGCCGGCAACCGCGAAGCGAGCAGATCGACCACTTCGCGGTGCTCGGCATCCATGTGCTGAAGCCAGCACGACTCCATCGCGCAGAACGGATCCGGCCGTGCGGCCAGCAGATCGCCGATGTCCACCGACTCGGCTCCGGTGGTGTCGGCAATAACCACGGACTCGGTCCTCAGCCACATGAGGAGGTCGTCGCTTCCGCTTCCAGGAGACGAATTGACTTGCAGCAGTGCGGGATTTGGTTCGTCCTCGGCGATCACATCGAGCAGCGGAGTGACCAACGGAGCGGGCACCTTGCGCAACTGACCGCGGACCCAGACCAGGGAGCGCACCGGACTGCGCAGCGGCAGCGGAGCGTGATCGGTCAACTCGAGCATCGCCTCGGCACCGCCGGAGTCGGCCACCGCAGTCACCATCGCACTGTCGGCCCGCACAGTGACCGCGAATGTCCCGTCCTCGAGCAGGTGATGGACCGGGGTGTCAGCGGGGGTGACTCCGTCGACGGCGAGCATCGCACCGGTGGCCCGAACGCACACGCTGCGGATCCGTTCGGCAGTGGAGGGTGACGGCGGGGTCGCGACGGGCATGACAAGCCTTCCTGTCTCCTAAGTGAGGTAAGGCTAACTTAATAACACCCGTGAAGAACGCGCAAGCCCTCCGCCGCCGGTGCCGGATAGGGTTTGAAGGTGACCCGTATCGCGTATCTCGGCCCTGAGGGCACCTTTACGGAGGCAGC
>JAVHWG010000487.1:0-4142 GCA_032159965.1 Mycobacterium sp. | reverse complement strand
GGCTTGCGGGCCGGCCCGCAGCGGTTGGCATGGCTGCCGCAGCGGTGCTGGTATTCAGTGCCCTCCCGCCGTCCCTGACCCACGCAGGCATTGGGCAGTTCGGCGGACCCATCGACGTCGCCGGATTCATTCCCGGTGTGTTATGGACGATCTGGCTGAGTCTGCGCATCGCCCGCGGAATCCCCAGCCACGAGCGCGGATCGCAGGCGGGCCGCGAGCAGCAGGTCGCGTGAGAACCGAGATGAAGTCCTGGCTGGGTAGCAAGCGTCTATTGCGGACTCGAGCGACCGGGTCGGGAAGCTGGCGCTAACCGGCCCTGCCGGTGACTCAGCGATCTGTGATGCCGTCGAGGAGCAGGTCGACCAGACGCTTGCTATACGCCCGGTCGAGGGGGCGATCCAGGAGCGTCGCCCGCGCGAGAGCGGTACCGATGAATGCGTCGATCACCAGGTCGAGGTCTGCATCGGCGCGTATCTCGCCGCGTTCCTGGGCGACTTCGAGTTGGCCGCGTACGCGTCCGTACTCGGGTCCGATCACAACGGTGTGGACGAGTCGAGCCAGTTCTGGGTTCGTGGACACCTCGGCCATCAGACCGGGTAAGGCCGCGCGAGCCTCTGGGGCAATGAACTCTTCCACTGCCCAGGTGTAGGCCTCTTGCAGGTCGGCCCGAATGCTGCCGGTATCGGGTATGGCCCTGACCTTCGTCTTGCCGAAGATCGCTTCGAAGACCAGCACGGCGCGGGCGGGATAGCGAAGGTACAGAGTGGGCTTGCTGACGCCGGCGCGGGCCGCGACCGCCTCCATTGTCAGATTCGCATATCCCACCGCGACGAGCAGGTCGCGCGTGGCGGTCAGGATCGCCTGATCGATTGCGGGGTTGCGAGGACGCCCTCTTGTCGACATCCGGATAATACTATACGATCCGTAAAGATATTGATGCGGGAGGCGCAAGTGACATCTCAAGTCGTGCAGGTGCCGGTGCCGTCGCGTGCCATCGAAGTGGCCTCGCTTGAGCAAGTGAACTACGCCGACGCGTTCGCCGTCGACGTCGCAGCGCGTCACACGCCGGAGGAATGGATTCGCATGTCAGTCGCAGCGTCGCCGGCCCTATTCAGCGCGGTACGGCTTGCTCATCGCGGGCTAGGTCTGCCACTGGCGCCGCCCGACTCACCAGATCACCCGATCGGCTGGCGCATCATCCGCAGCGATACCGAGGAAGTGGTCCTCGGTAACGACGGCGTCTTCGGCACGCCCCGGATCGTGGCACTGACCCCACCCGGTCAGGTCGTGATCGCGACGCTGATCCAGCTCAAAGGACTACATGGCCGGGCGATCTGGACTCCAGTCGCGCCGGTGCATCGCTCCGTCGCCCGGTACATCCTCAACAAGATGCCCGCCCTCGCACCCCAGCCCGACGTGAACCACGGGAAGTAACGGGCGATCGCGTTAATCGGCGACCGACGGGTGTGGACCGACGACGACATCACCACTGCGCGGCGTAACGTGCGATCCACTCCCGAGGGTCTATGGCTGTGGATCGCCCAAACCAGAATCCCGCCGCACTCCTTCGACTGGGTTGACGGTCACCCCAGGACCTACGTGCCGTGACGGAACCGGCTGTCGGACAACGCTGCAACTCGCCCGCTCGGCCAGATCCTGTCCTCCCCGCCCGCGAAAGGTCACTCCATTGCACCGCGACTGTTGGTCGGCGATCTGGTCATGGCTCGCCGACGACTGCTCACCCTCACACAGCTCGCCGAGAGCAAGATACGCACGTTGTTGCCGTTGGACTGCCGTCAACGGGCCGATTTGATGCCGCCAGCCGCGCGCGGAGTCTAAAACTCCTCTGAATTGCGGTGGCAGGTACTGGATTCGAACCAGTGTAGGCATACGCCGACGGATTTACAGTCCGCTCCCATTGGCCGCTCGGGCAACCTGCCTTAGTGCGCATTGCAGAGTACAACGAGGATGTACCCGAGGCACAAACCGGCAGAACCACCGAGGAGGGGACGGATCCAATGGCGGATTCATCGTTTGACGTCGTCAGCAAGCTCGAGCACCAGGAGGTCGACAACGCGCTGAATCAAGCCGCCAAGGAGTTGGCCACCCGTTTCGACTTCCGCGGCACCGACACCAAGATCGCCTGGAAGGGCGATGAAGCGGTGGAGATCACGTCCTCTACGGAGGAACGTGTCAAGGCCGCCGTCGACGTGTTCAGGGAGAAGCTGGTCCGCCGGGACATCTCGATGAAGGCCTTCGACGCCGGCGAGCCCCAGGCCTCCGGCAAGACGTACAAAGTCACCGGCACCCTCAAGCAGGGCATCGACAGCGACAGCGCCAAGAAGATCACCAAGCTGATCCGCGATGAGGGCCCCAAGGGTGTGAAGACCCAGATCCAAGGTGACGAGGTCCGGGTCAGCTCCAAGAAACGCGACGACCTGCAGGAGGTCATCGCACTGCTGAAGAAGGCCGACCTCGACGTCGCCCTGCAGTTCGTCAACTACCGCTGACGGCCGACGCGCGCCTTCCCTCCTGACCGCCTCGGCGGCCGACGTCACAAGCTGCGAAATTCCTGTACCTTCGGTGGGTTCGGGGATGAATTGGGCGTCTTCAACAAGAGAGGGAACGCCATGATTCGTCGTCGAAACACGCGCACTGTCGCCGGCGCAGCTGGGGCTTTCGCGCTGGGATTGTCACTGGCACTCATCGCGCCGTCCCGCGCCTCCGCGGAACCCGTCACCCCGAAAGAAGCCGACTCAGACCAGGTTCAGGCCTACCAGTCTGTCGACGGTTACTGGCGACGGCACTGGGCGGAGTTCTTCACCGGCAGGTACACCACGCCGAACGTCGTCGGCCTCTACGACAGCCGTCTCAACCCGATGCCGTGCGACGGATCCCTGTGGACGTCCAACAACGCGTGGTACTGCAAGTCAACCGACAGTGTCGGTTTCGATCTCCGCTACATGGAACAGGTCTTCGATTTGGGCGACAGCTTCATCTATCTGGTGGTCGCCCACGAGTGGGGCCACGCCATCCAGGCGCGGCTCAACCCCGACATCCAGTCGCCCAAGCTCGAACTCCAAGCCGACTGCCTCGCGGGCGCCGCGTTGTACGGCGCCGGTGCCGACGGCACCCTGCGCTGGGATCCCGGCGACCTCGATGAGCTGACCACCTCGTTGAGGACCGTTGCCGACAAGTATCCGTGGACGAGGGTCGGCGACCACGGCAGCCCGGCGCAGCGCATCAGTGCTTTTCTGACAGGCGCCGGCGGCCCGCTCAAGTGCCTGCCGGAACTGCCGCCGCACCTGCGGCCGCAGCCGCCCGACCCGGGAATCCCGCCTCCGCCCTCGGGCGGTTACTGAGCCGTCCCGGTGGATCAGCGCCCTACCGCCTGCGCAGCACCATCACGTTGTCGGTCCACACGAAGTGCTGTCCGTCACGGTCCGTCGCGTCGCGGTCGACGGATTCGACCCGGACCCTGTCCCACTGCGCCGCATCGAGATTCAACGACGCCAGCACCTCGTCGGTGCCGGGGAACTCGTGATGGTGGTCCAGCTTCGACATCCCAGGCGGCGGTGCCGCATGGTCGACGATGAGCAGAGTGCCGCCGGGCGCGACGGCACCTGCCGCTGAGCGCAACAGGCGTGCGCGATCCATCGGCAGTTTCGAGTGCAGGAACTGCGCCGAGACCAGGTCGAAGACGCCGTCGGGGAACGACTCCATCATGTCACGTCGCTGGAACACAATGCGGTCAGCGATGTTTCGTGAATTTGCAAGGGCCGACGCCCGGTCCAGGGCCGTCTGTGCGATCTCGACGGCCGTCACGTGCCAACCACGCTCGGCCAGCCACGCCGCGTCGCCGCCCTCCCCGCACCCGAGGTCCAGCGCGGTGCCCGGGGTCATCGGCTCGGCCACCTCGGCCAGCCGGACGTTGACTCGCCCGCTCCAGATCTGACCACGTTCGTTGTAGTGCTCTTCCCAGACTTGCTGGGCTTCAGACATCGCCATACCGCCACCTTGCCGACCCCCGCGGGGATGGGCAAGGTTTCTTGCCAGGCAGGCAAAGGACGCGCTTGACCCGGCCGACATTCCAGCCACGGAGAGCCTTAGGTCACACTGAACGGGTGACGCAGGAACCCGAG
>JAVHWG010000462.1:0-2945 GCA_032159965.1 Mycobacterium sp. | reverse complement strand
GGTGTCGGTCTCGGCCTGTCCGTCGCTCGTGGGTTCGTCGAGGCGATGGGCGGCACGATCCGGGCGGACGACACCCCGGGCGGGGGGCTGAGCATCGAGATCGAGCTCGCGGCGCCGACAACGGATCCACCCGCATGACAAGGGTTCTGGTGATCGACGACGAACCCCAGATCCTGCGGGCGTTGCGCATCAACCTGTCCGCGCGCGGATACGAAGTCACCACCGCGTCGACCGGTGCAGGCGCGCTGCGCGCCGCGGCTGAACATCGGCCCGACGTGATTGTGCTCGACCTCGGGCTGCCGGACATGTCGGGTATCGAGGTGCTGGGCGGCCTCCGCGGGTGGCTCACCGCGCCGGTGATCGTGCTCTCAGCTCGCACCGACTCCAGCGACAAGGTCGAGGCCCTGGACAGCGGGGCTGATGACTACGTGACCAAGCCGTTCGGGATGGACGAGCTGCTGGCCCGCCTACGCGCCGCGGTCAGACGAGGCGCTGCTGCGGCGGAGACCGATGAACCCGTGATCGAAACCGAGGCCTTCACAGTCGATCTCGCGGCCAAGAAGGTGACGAGGAACGGTGCCGAGGTTCACCTGACACCCACGGAGTGGGGCATGCTCGAAATGCTCGTTCGCAACCGCGGAAAGCTCGTCGGACGCGAGGAACTGCTCAGGGAGGTGTGGGGACCCACCTACTCGAAGGAGACCCACTACCTGCGGGTGTATCTGGCACAGCTGCGTCGGAAACTGGAAGACGACCCGTCGCACCCCAAGCATCTGCTGACCGAGGCGGGGATGGGTTACCGCTTCGAACCCTGACGCAGAGGCGTTACCGTGCAGACACCGAACGACGGAAGTGGACGCGCGACACGGCGAGCGAAGCGACGGGAAAAGCCATGGGCAGATACCGAGAACTCTTCACGGCGAGCACCGAGGATCCGGGCGCGTTCTGGGCGGCGGCCGCCGCGGAGGTGTCGTGGACCAAGGCGCCGGAGCAGATCCTCGACGACGGCAATCCGCCGTTCTACCGTTGGTTCCCCGACGCCGAGCTGAACACGTGCGCGAACGCGTTGGACCGCCACGTCGCCGACGGCCGAGGCGACACCTCGGCGCTGATCTACGACTCCCCCGTGACGGGCGTCCAGCGCACATACACCTACGCCGAGTTACTCGACGTCACATCGCGTTTCGCGGGTGTGTTGCGCAACATGGGCGTGGCCAGGGGCGATCGCGTGGTGATCTACATGCCGATGATCCCCGAGGCGGTGATCGCGATGCTCGCATGCGCGCGACTGGGCGCCGTCCACTCTGTGGTGTTCGGCGGTTTCGCCGCACATGAGCTCGCCATGCGGATCGACGACGCCCGTCCGGACGTCATCGTGTCGGCATCCTGCGGCGTCGAGCCGTCCCGGATCGTCGAATACAAGCCGATGCTCGATGCCGCGATCAGTGCGTGTGAGCATCCGCCGCGACACTGCGTGATCGTGCAACGCGAGCAGCAGCGCTGTGCGCTCGAGGTTGACCGCGACGTCGACTGGCAGGACGCGATGGCGGCGGCGGAGCCAGTCGAGGCAGTGTCCGTCGCTGCCACCGACCCGCTGTACGTGCTGTACACGTCTGGCACCACAGGCAAGCCGAAAGGCATTGTCCGCGACAACGGTGGCCACGCGGTCGCTCTGGTCTGGACCATGCGGCACATCTACGACATCGCGCCCGGGGAGGTGTTCTGGGCCGCATCCGACATCGGCTGGGTCGTAGGACATTCGTACATCGTGTATGCGCCGTTGCTGGCCGGTGCGACGACGGTGCTCTACGAAGGCAAACCGGTGGGGACCCCGGATCCCGGTGCGTTCTGGCGGGTCGTCGCGGACCACCGGGTGAAGGCGTTGTTCAGCGCACCGACCGCGCTGCGGGCGATACGCAAGGAGGACCCCGACGCCTCGTATCTGGCCAAGTACGAGACATCCTGTTTGAAATATCTCTTTCAGGCAGGCGAACGGCTCGATCCGGACACGTACGCCTGGGCGTCAGAGAAGCTGCGAGTCCCGGTGGTCGACCATTGGTGGCAGACCGAGACGGGGTGGGCGATCGCGGCGAATCCTCTGGGCGCCGAACCACTTTCGCTGAAGCCAGGGTCCCCCAGCGTGCCGATGCCCGGATACGACGTCGTGATCAAGCGGCCCGACGGCAGTACCTGCGAGCCCGGCGAAGAAGGCGCGATCTGCATTCGGCTGCCGCTGCCCCCCGGCACGCTGCCGACGCTATGGGGAGACGACGACCGTTATGTCGCAGCGTATCTCGACCAGCATCCCGGTTTCTACCTCACCGGCGACGGCGGCTACTTCGACGACGACGGCTACCTGTTCGTGATGGGCCGCACCGACGACGTCATCAACGTGGCCGGCCACCGGTTGTCCACCGGCGCGATCGAGACGGTGCTCGCGGCGCACCCTGCAGTCGCCGAATGCGCCGTTATCGGCGTCGCGGACGACATCCGGGGTCAGGTGCCGCGCGGACTGGTCGTACTGAAGGCAGGCGCCTCGCCCGACGGCCTCCCTGAGGAACTCGTGGCCAGCGTGCGCAACGAGATCGGAGCGGTCGCGTGCTTCAAGCAGGTCGACGTCGTCCCGGCACTCCCGAAGACCCGCTCGGGCAAGATTCTCCGAAAGACCATGCGCGCCATGGCGCATGGCGACGAGGATGCCGTGCCGTCGACCATCGAGGATCCCCGCGTACTCGACGCGCTGCGACCGATCCTGTCCCGCTAACTCCCCCGCGAGCTTGGTGCGGTTGTGCAAGGCGTGCGCTAGAGGAGAGCGCGCGCCGACTCCTCGGCCCGCCCGGCGTTGGCGACCAACTGGCCCTGTCTACGTGGCCACCACCACGCTTCCACCGGGAAGAACGCGAAGTACAGCCAGGAGATCACCGCCTCGCGCACCGGGGAATAGA
>JAVHWG010000373.1:0-15605 GCA_032159965.1 Mycobacterium sp. | reverse complement strand
TCGGCTCGCCGTCGCCCACCGGCCACATGACAGCCACCGCGCGTCGCACGTCGATCGTCGTCCGGAACTCGTCCAGCGCGATCGCGAGCACCTCGGCGACGCTGTTGGCCACGCCCACCGCGGTGGCCAGCCGGACGACGGCGCTCTCCCGGGCCGCGGCCGCACGCGCAGCGGAGATGTCGCGGATGGTTCCGACGTAATTGTCCCGGTCGGCACCGGTGACCGCGTTCATGCTCACGGCCACCCAGGACTGGTGACCGTCGCGATGACGGATCGGAGTCTCCGATTCCATGTGACCATTACGACGCAGCTGGCTCAGCCGGTCTGCTGCCGCATCGACGTCGGCGAGCCACGGGTACGGCCACCGGTACGGCAGGCCGTCAGCTGAGAAGCCGGTGACGTCGGCGAACGCGGCGTTGACCTCGATCACAGAACCGTCGCGGTCCGCGACGAAAAAGCCCTCCTGCAGGGAATTCACCAGCGCAGTGCGGAAGTCGTCTCGGTCGGCGAGGTCCTCGGCGCGCGCACGTTCCTCTTCGTAACGCCGTGTGCCGTCCAGAAATCCACGTGTCGCGACGTCCAGGGGCGCCAGCGTCTGCAGCAAGAACCGCAGTGCGGCCGCTTCGTCGAGCGGGGCCGTCGTCGCAAGTTCGACGATCAGCCGGCAGTGATTCTCGACGATCTCCAGCGTGCTGATGCGCTCCTGCAGCGCGCGGCGCCCCAGCTCGTATCCGGCATCCGGACTGGACTCCTCCCCGGCCGACAGAAACGTGTGCAACTCGGCGGCGTACTTCTGCGAGAAGTCGGTCATGACGTGCCGTGCTCATTCACCCGAGGGAGTCCACTTCTAGAGTTCACCACCGTGGGGAGTACCCGTCTGCGGCGAGTGAACCGCACGGGTCCCCGGAGTGAGACTAACCATGGGGGCTGGCGCAGTGAACCGGTTAGGCTGGCCACGTTCGCCCGCGGGAAAGTGCTTCAGATGAAGGATCGCTCTTGACAGGTGAAGAACCGATCACCACGTCGGTCGCGCAGCACGGGGACATCACTGTGCTGGCGATCGGTGGCGAGATCGACTTGGCCACGGCCCCGGTATTCGAGAAGGCGATCGCTGACGCTCTCGCTGACGATCCGCCCGCGTTGGTCATCGATCTGACGGAGGTTTCGTTTCTGGCCTCGGCGGGGCTGCAGCTTCTGGTCGCGACCCAGGAGCGATTGGGTGAGGCGGGTGAGTTCGCCGTCGTGGCGGACGGCCCCGCGACGAGCAGGCCGATCCAGTTGACCGAGTTGGACAAGATCTTCGCGCTCTACGCGGATCTGGACGGCGCGCTGGCGGCCATGCGGACCAGCGCGCGCTGACCTCGAACCGGCTAATCCTGCAGGCGCAGCGCCGCGTCGACGGCGAGTGCTGGCACGTCGAGCGCTTTGGACCCGAGGTCGTGACGGGCGCCGGTGATTTCGACGAGCTCGGTGCGTGCGGGGATCAGCGCCACGGCGGACCGCAGCTCCTCGATGCTGCCGAACGGATCACTGGTGCCATGCGTGAACACCGCCGGAACCGCGATGCGCGGCAGGTGCTCGGTGCGCGGCCTGTCGGGCCGGCCCGGAGGGTGAAGCGGATACGAGAACAGCGTCAAGCCGTCGATGTCCAACCCCTCGGCGACGGCCATCGACGTCATCCGGCCGCCATAGGAGTGGCCCCCGGCGATCACCGGGCCACCGACCAGGCTGCGTGCCAGCATCACCGCCTCCTCGACGCCCTCGCGGTCGGTGGCCGCCGATCCCGACGGCGGCCCCTTCGGGCGTCGACGCCGGTAGGGCAGGTTGTAGCGCACGGCCAGCCAGCCGCGCCGCGCCCACTCGTCACATATCCGCTTGAGCAACGGCGCGTCCCGGCTGCCTCCTGCGCCGTGCGTCAGAACGACGACGCCGCTGGGCGTGCCGTCGGGCCGGTGGGCCACGCCGGCGATGGCGTCGAGATTCATGTCGACAGCCTGAAGAGGGGGGACACCGGCCCGTGGCCGTGGCCCAACGGATACGCGGCCCTGATGCATTCGGTCACCCAGCGCTTGCCGAACGCCACCGCGTCCGGGACCGAATAGCCGTGCGCGAGCGCGCTTGCGGTGGCGGCGGCCAAGGTGTCACCGGCCCCGTGGTCGTGGGGCGTCGCTATGCGCGCGGCGTCGAACTCGTGGAACTCGGCGCCGTCGAACAGCAGGTCGGCGCTGTGTGGGGCGCTGCGCAGATGTCCGCCCTTCACTAGCACCCATTGGGGACCGAGTGCGTGCAGAGCGCGGGCGGCTTCTTGCTGGGTGTCCGCGTCGACGACGTCGATGTCCACCAGGAGCCGAACCTCGTCGAGGTTGGGGGTGATCAGCGTGGCGAGTGGAAAGAGTTGGTGCTTCAGCGAATTCACCGCCGACGGATGCAGCAGCGGGTCGCCGTGCATTGACGCGCACACCGGGTCGACGACGAACGGCACTGTCCCGGCGAGGCCCTGCTCCTGCCACGTGTGTGCCACCGCCTCGATGATCGCCGCGGACGCCAGCATGCCCGTCTTGGCTGCCTGCACGCCGATGTCCGACGCCACCGCCTCGATTTGGCCGACGATCACGTCGAGCGGGATCTCGTGAAAGCCCTTGACGCCCATCGAGTTCTGAACGGTGACCGCCGTCACGGCAACGAGGGCGTGCATGCCCAGCAACGCGAAGGTCCGCATGTCGGCCTGGATGCCCGCTCCGCCGCCCGAGTCGGACCCTGCGATCGTCAGCACGCGAAGGGGTGTCTCGCGAGGCTGCGACAACGGAAGGAAGGTGTTCATGACGACTCCCTACGCCGGCATTACCCGGTCAGGTTCGGACGGTCGACGGCGCTCTCAGCCGTCCTCTCAGCGCGCTTCGCGTGCGCTCCCGCGTGGTTTGAGTGGCCGTTTCACGCTAGCGCAGAGCATTAGGGGTGACGAGGGCCGGGAATACCCGTTCGCCTCGATTCATTTGTATAGCTAACATATGTAATCGGCGCAGATGCGAGTGACGATTGATGACGACTACTGAGACTGAGATGGCAGATACCCCCGTCGTGACGAACCCGACCCTTGCGGTGGCACAGACAGAGCACCGGAGGCGGGGATGGGACAGCGACCACCCGCGATATAAATGGGTCGCGCTGTCCAACACCACGTTGGGCACGCTGCTGGCCACGATCAACGCATCGATAGTGCTGATCTCGCTGCCGGCGATCTTCCGCGGGATCGGGCTCAACCCGCTGGCCCCCGGCAACGTCAGCTATTTGCTGTGGACTCTGATGGGCTATCTCGTCGTCACGGCGGTGCTGGTGGTGCTGTTCGGCCGGCTGGGCGACATGTTCGGCCGGGTCCGCATCTATAACACCGGCTTCATGGTGTTCACGTTTGCCGCAGTCGCGTTGTCGTTCGACCCGTTCCACCTCGAC
Organism: Mycobacterium sp.; assembly: GCA_032159965.1. Taxonomy (GTDB): domain Bacteria; phylum Actinomycetota; class Actinomycetes; order Mycobacteriales; family Mycobacteriaceae; genus Mycobacterium. Next base: position 12,155 of record JAVHWG010000373.1, on the reverse strand, counting down.
GGCGGCGCGCTGTGGCTGATCGGCTGGCGTGTGGTCCAGGGTGTCGGTGGCGCCATGCTGATGGCCTCCTCGGCGGCGATCCTGACCGATGCGTTCCCGTCCAATCAGCGCGGCATGGCGCTGGGGGTCAACATGGTGGCCGCGGTCTCGGGGTCCTTCTTGGGGCTTCTGATCGGCGGAGTGCTGTCGGAATGGGACTGGCGGGCGATCTTCTGGGTCGGGATACCGATCGGCATCGCAGGGACCATCTGGAGCGTGCGGTCGTTGCACGAGATCGGCGTCCTCACCCCTGGCAAGCTGGACTGGGCAGGGACCATCTCGTTCGGCGTCGGGTTGACGGTGGTGCTGACCGGCATCACCTACGGCATCCAGCCCTACGGTGGTCATCCGACCGGCTGGACAAGTCCGTGGGTGCTGGGTTCGATTGCAGTGGGGCTGCTTCTGCTGGCCGCCTTCTGCGTAATCGAACTGCGAGTCGCGGAGCCGATGGTCAACGTCCGGTTGTTCAAATCGACCTCGTTCGGGATGGGCAACCTCGCGGGTTTCATGTCCTCGATGGGCCGTGGCGGCCTGCAATTCATGCTGATCATCTGGCTGCAGGGCATCTGGTTGCCGTTGCACGGGTACAGCTTCGAGTCGACACCGCTGTGGGCGGGCATCTACATGTTGCCGATGACATTCGGGTTCCTTGTCGCCGGTCCGCTAGCGGGCGCGCTTGCCGACCGCGTTGGGGCCCGGCCGTTCACCGTGACCGGAATGCTGTTGATGGCAGCGACTTTCGTCGCGCTCGTGCTGATTCCGGTGGACTTCAACTACTGGGTGTTCGCAGCACTCGTGTTCCTCAACGGCCTCGGCGGAGGCATCTTCACGGCGCCGAACACCGCAGCGATCATGTCCAGCGTTCCGGCAGAGGAGCGCGGCGCCGCGTCCGGCGTGCGGGCGACGTTCTTCAACGCCGGCTCCTCGTTGTCGATCGGCATCTTCTTCTCGCTGATGATCATCGGCCTGGCGAACACGTTGCCCACCACGTTGAGTACAGGTCTTCAGCAGCAAGGTGTTTCGGCATCGGTGGCTCACGATGTGGCCAGCCTTCCACCCGTGGGCAGTCTGTTCGCCGCGTTCCTGGGGTACAACCCGATGGGTGAGCTGTTGGCGCCGTCGCACGCGCTGCAGCAACCGGGGGTCAACGCGGATGTGCTGACCGGCAAAGAGTTCTTCCCGCAGCTCATTTCGGGGCCGTTCCACGCCGGCCTCGTGGTGGTGTTCGGCGCCGCAGCGATCATGATGCTTATCGGCTGCCTGGCATCGGTGTTCAACCCCGGCCGCTATGCCGAGGAAGTCGAGGTCGGGTAGTCGAGGTCGGGTAGCCCTCGCGTCTACCATCGACGGGTGCTCGATCACGGACTGCGTCGCAAGTTACGTGCGCCGGCGGTGCGCGTGCAGGTGGCCATTGGTGTCGGGTTCGTATGTGCGCTGCTGATTGCCTTGCAGATCGTTGCGCTCAGCTATGGATTCCAGGGCCCGTTGTGGAGCCTTGCCAGCGATTACGTGGCGACGCCCAAAGCTCCCGAAGTGCTGTGGGCGGGCCTTGGGCTGGCGTCGGTGGGGCTGACGAAGCGCCGGCGAGTCGTCGCGCTTTCGGTGGCCGCGGGCATCGATGTCCTTTTCCTGGCGGGACGGGCATTGACGGGCAGTCAGCTTGCGATCGGCAACGGGCCACTGATCGTGCTCACCTGTTTAGCCTTCGTGGCCTGGCGGCGGTGGACGGGCACGGAGCGCAGGAATGCCGCCGGCTCGATTGCACTGGGCGCCTTGCTGATCATCGCCATCAAAGTCGGCTACGGCTGGCTGGATGTGACTGCAATCGCCTGCCCGAAGGTTCTCGACGAGTACGTGATGCTGGCCGATTACGCGTTCGGACAGCCGTCCTGGCTATTCGGACGGATGATGCAGGCATCGGGACCGGTCCCCCCGTTCGTCTTCCACACCGTGTACAACTCGCTTTCCGTCGCCGCGATGGCGGTCGCCGTCTACCAGCTCCGCAACGTCACGCGTGCGCCGTGGCCGCGTCACTACGTGGTGCGCACCTTCCTGTTACTCGGGCTCATCGGACCTGTGATCTACGTGATTTTCCCAGTTGTCGGCCCCGCGTACGCGTTCGGCGCCGACGGCGAAGGATTCCAGCTGGGAAACTTCTGGCCGCACATACTGCCGCCCCTGGACTGGGCGCCGGGCGTGCTGCGTTTCGACGAGGAGACACCGCGCAACTGCATGCCGTCGATGCACACGGCATGGGCGACGGCCGTGTTCATCCATTCCCGGCGGGGGCCCGGTTGGCTGCGGTGGGGTGGGGCGTTCTGGCTGTTCGGCACGCTGACCGCCACGCTCGGGTTCGGCTACCACTACGCGGTGGACCTGGTGGTGGGTGCGGTGCTCTGCCTGGCCGTCGAATCAATGTTGCGCGATCCGGACCGAGGCTGGGACCGCATTCGCGTCGCGCTCGTCGGCGGCGGAGCGGTGCTGCTCACGGCGCTGCTCCTAGGGTTCCGCTACCTCGCCGTGCCGATGGCGCACCTGCCTTTCATCTTCGGGCCGCTGATGCTTGCGCTTCTCGCGGCATACGCCTTCGCGTTCTACGCGGTGTTCTTCAGGCGACGTTTACTCGTCGTGAGTCGACAGGACATCTAATATCTGACGGGTGTTCATCGATGACGTAGCACGCGTACGTGTGCGGGCTGCGCAGATGAAGCCGGGGACGGTGGCCGTTGTAGCGCTGGTCGTCGGGTGGCTGGTTTCCATGCAGGTCGTTGCGAGCTTGTCAGGCTTTCAGGGGCCGTTGCATAGCCTGGCCAGCGATTATGTGGCGACGCCGGTCGCAGGACCGGTCGCATGGGTCGGTCTGGGCCTGGCCATTGTGGTGCTGTCTCCGCGCCAGCGGATGGTCGCCGTGCTGACTGCCGCGGCACTCGACGCGCTGTTCGCCGCGGCACGCCTGTTGAGCAACGGTGTGTTGGCGGTGGGCAACGGTCCGCTGATAGTGCTCACCGGGTTGGCCGTGTGGGTATTTTGGCGCTGGACGGGTGAACAGAAGGCGATTGCCGTGCGTGCGATCGCCTACGGCTTCCTACTGATCATCGCGGTCAAAATCGGCGACGCGTGGTTGCACGTCGTCGACCTCCTCCGGCCGACGGTCCTCGACCAGTACGTGGTGCTGGCCGACCATGCGCTCGGGCAGCCGTCGTGGATGTTCGGGCGGATGGTCGATATGGGCGGGCCAGCGGTGGCCGGCGTCTTGCACGCCGTGTACGGCCAGTTGGCGCTCGCGGCGATGATCGTTTCGATCTACCAGCTCCGCAGGGCGCGGTTCGGTGAATGGCCGCGACATCTGCTGGTGCGGTCGTTTCTGGTGCTCGGTCTGATCGGGCCGGTGGTCTACCTGGCCTTCCCGGTAATCGGTCCGGCGTATGTGTTCGGCGTCGACGGTGCCGGCCTTCAACTCGGCGACTACTGGCCACATGTGTTGCCGCCGACGGGGTTTCCGCCGGGGGTGGTTCCGTTCGACGATTCACGGGCACGCAACTGCATGCCTTCTATGCATACGGCCTGGGCGCTGGCCATCTTCCTGCACACGCGGACGGGTCCGCGGTGGCTGCGGTGGGGCGGCGCGTTCTGGCTCGTGGGCACGGTCTCGGCGACGCTGGGCTTCGGCTACCACTACGGAGTCGACCTGATTGCGGGCGCGGTTCTATGTCTCACCGTCGAATCGGCGTTGCGCGAGCCGGTGGCGGGCAAGAGCCGTGTGCGGCTAATGCTGATCGCGGGTGGCGCGGCGAGTTTCGCAGTCTTGCTGGGGTGCTTCCGCTATCTCGCAATCGAGATGGCCCGATACCCGGTCTTCTTCGGGCCGTTGATGATCGGGCTGCTCGCGGTACTCGGTGTCACGTTCTATGCGACGTTCTTCCGCTCGGCGGAGCGGGAGGCCACCTTCTCGAGAACACAGTTGATGACGGATTTGAGCCAATTTTCGTCAACAACTGTGTTCTCGGCGAACAGAACCCTGGCGGATCAGCCGAGCTCGTCCAACACCGGCGGCTGATCGTTCGCGATACGGCCTTTTGCCTCTACGGAATTGGCGTGCTGCGACCGTTGGCATCTCGTTACGATGGAACGGTGTGTCCAACAGGTAGATCCGCACGCGAGGAGGTTGACTATGTCAACGGGTTCGATGACGAGAACTCGTGGTGGTTCTGCTGCTGGCTGGACCTCACCGACAAGGGGCTCCGAATTGCGGAAGCCATCGACTCGGGCGGGAGTCCCCGGCACGGTGAGCGGTTCGCGGCTTCGTAATTGGCGCGATTTGGAATGTTGGTCCTGGATACGATGAATTGGTGTACGCCGAGGCCGAGTCCGCGCGCGACGAGGTGATCCTTTGGGCGCTCGTCGATTGGGTACCGCTCGACCGCATTCACGACTGGGTTGCTGCAGAGCACTCCGCGGAATCGATATCGGTCATTCGGGCCAACACGTTGGAACTGATCCGATCACTGGTTGCTGACGGCCTATTCATCGTGGGTGACTTGACGGGTGAAGGTAGTCGGTTTGTCGCCTGGGACTGCACGCTGGACGAGTCGATGCAACGGATTCGCCGCAAGTATGTGGACGCCTTCGAAGACGACGGCTGGTGGCGGTGGTTCTGCTGGCTCGAAGCCACCGAAAGGGGAGTCCGGGTCGCGCGGGCTCTCGAGGCGAAGTTATTGGAGTGACAATCGCGGCGGGCGTCCATCGTGTGAACCTAGATTGCTTGCATCACCCACCGAGGGCCGCCTCCACGGCTCCGCCAATTCCCGCTATCACCCAAAGAACTCCTGCTCCGATAGTCGCGAGGACGCCCGCTTCCTCCGGGGACACGGGCGGTGCCGGGCTGGAGAATGGCGGCGATCCTGAGACTGGTGGCGCAGCAACGGGATTCGGGGCCGGCACGGGGAGTGGCGCTGGTGGCAAGACGGGCACCGGTGCCGGTACCGGCGCGGGCTGTGGCCTGTTCGGGCGCTCCGGCAGGTGGACGTCTGTCTTCGTGCCGTCCGGGTACCTAATCTCAGTGGTCGGGCCACCCCAGTCGCTGTCTGGGCGGTACCCGATGATGGTTCCATCTCTGAGCATCCGCCTCTCGCCTGGGTAGGCACTAGTTGGCGCAGGGCCGGCATTCTCGGTCAGCTGCTCGTAAAGGCGCCGAATTGCGTCGGGCGTTGGCAGCGTCTTCACGTCTTGATTCTTGCCTGGGGGAAGTGGATCAACGATCTTGTGAACGTCTTTCGCGTCTTTCACGGATAGGGCGTCGGCACCTGGCGGGTGCTCTTTGAAGCCGATCTTCCCGACGTCCATGGCTGACGCGGAGATTCGCTCTGCGACGTCGTGGTCGAGTGTGGCCAGTTCGCTCGCTCGGCTCCGGATCAAGTTGGACAGACTCTGCTCCTGCACTCGTCTTGCCGTGGCCTCTGCGGCAGAACTGACGCGACGGGCGTAGGCCACCGAGTAGTCCTCGCCTACTGCGAATCCCGCTGCGTGAGCATCGGAGACTGCGGCCAGTACTCGCTGCCTGGCAGCCGCCAACTCGACTGCCCCTGAGCGCGCAGTCACTGCGGCACTGTGTAATTGGTCGACGACGGCGAGTACCTTAACTCTGTCGCTGTGTGCGCGAACGAGGGCAGCGTCGGCTGCGGCACCTGACCACGGTGTGCCGCCCGGAGTGGGCGTCTGTTGAAAGACTTCGGTGAATCCGTCCTCCCACGACGCGGCCTTGCTGTCCCACTGACGCGCGGCAGCAGCGAGGTATTCGGTGTCCCACGCAGCCACGCTCGACAACACGGGTAGCGCGGGGGCGAGCACGGCCACCGCTACACCGCTGTCAGAGCAGCCAGCCTGCCCGCCGAGGCCGCCTCCTGGATGGCGAAAGCTCTGGCGGCTCTTGCCAGCCCGGATGACGTAGTCTCCAGCCGTGCCGCCAAAGCTTCGCCCGCTGTGGCAACGCTCGCGGCGACAGCCTCGACTGCCACCGCGGTTTCCTGCCCCGACGGCACCGCCGGCGAGGGCGTGGCACTCACCGCGGATACTTCGCCCGCCAGCGACCGACACAGAGCAGCCAGCGAGCCCAATCCGCCTACGTCGACTTGTAATAGACCCACGACTGCGAGTCTAAGTTCCCGTGGTGTCCCCTCTGCGCACGTATTTAAGATGAATTGGTGGATGAATCGGTGTGGGCAGCCTTGGCGCCGACCCCCGACGAGTGAGAGGCTTAACCGAGGTCCACCAACACCGGTGCGTGATCGCTGGGCGCCTTGCCTTTGCGTTCCTCCCGGACGATCTCGGCATGTGTCACGCGCTCGGCGAATGCAGGTGAGCCGAGGATGAAATCGATGCGCATGCCCTGGCGCTTCGGGAAGCGCAGTTGCGTGTAATCCCAGTACGTGAATACCCCCGGGCCGGGCGTGAAAGGCCGCACCACATCGGCAAATTGGGCGTCGACGATCTCGCGGAACGCCTGCCGCTCCGGCGGCGTGACGTGTGTGCTGTGCTTGTAGAACTCGACGCTCCAGACGTCGTCGTCGGTAGGGGCGATGTTCCAGTCACCCACGAGTGCGATCTGGGCGCCCGGGTCGTCGGCGAGCCATCCGATTGCTGTATCCCGAAGCGCGGCAAGCCATTCCAGCTTGTATTGATAATGCGGGGAATCCGGCACCCGGCCGTTGGGGATGTAGAGGCTCCATACCCGGACTCCGGCGCACGTCGCCGCCAACGCACGTGCCTCCGCGACGGCTTCGACGTCGGGCTTGTCGCCCCACGACGGTTGGCCCTCGAAGCCGACCTGCACATCGTCGAGCCCCACCCGCGACGCGATTGCCACTCCGTTCCACTGGTTGAAACCACAGTGCGCGACCTCGTACCCGATTGCGGCGAACGGCATCGTCGGGAATTGGTCGTCGGAACATTTGGTTTCCTGCATCGCGAGCACGTCGACGTCCGCGCGCTCCAGCCAGTCGGTGACGCGGTCGACGCGAGCGCGGATGCTGTTGACGTTCCATGTAGCCAGGCGCACCGCTTCAGCCTATGAGTCCTCAGTGCCCGAACGGATCGGGCACCTCCCCGGGCGTCCACGACAATCCAGGCACGCCCCAGTTGTTCGATTTGACCGCGCGCTTGGCGCTTCTCGCGTAGCGGCCGACGAGGCGATCAAGGTAGAGCAGGCCGTCGAGGTGCCCGGTCTCGTGCTGCAGCATGCGGGCGAAGAGGTCTTCACCCTCCAGCGTCACCGGTGCCCCGTCGGCGTCGACACCGGTGACCTTGGCCCACTTCGCCCGTCCGGTAGGGAATGACTCTCCGGGCACCGAGAGGCAACCCTCGTCGTCGGTTTCCGGGTCCGGCATCGTCTCGGGTACCTCGGAGGTTTCCAGCACAGGGTTGATCACAGCGCCTTTGCGCCGCAGCGTCTTGCCGCGGGCTTGCGCGCAGTCGTAAACGAACACCCGCACCGCCACACCAACCTGGTTGGCGGCCAAGCCGACTCCGTTGGCGGCTTCCATCGTCTCGTACAAGTCAGCGATCAGCTGTCGCACGTCCTGGGGCACCGAACCGTCCGGACCGAGCGCCACGGCGCTGGTCGGGTTGTGCAGGACGGGATCTCCGACGATCCGTATCGGGAGGATGGCCACGGATTGACAGCTTAAGTCAGCCGACTCGCGGGCTCAGCTGACGTGTGGTTGATGCGAACCGTGATTGAATGTTCGCGCGGTACACCAGCAAAGATGTCGTTCGGCGATGAGCCGCTTGCACCAAGGGCAGCCGGCAGGAAAGGGCCAATGAGCGATATGGACGGCGCCACAGCGCGAGCGGAGCGCTCGGGGGAGGACGCTGACCTCGTCGATGGTCTGACCCGACGAGAGCGCGACATCCTGGCATTCGAACGGCAGTGGTGGAAGTTCGCCGGATCGAAGGAAGAGGCCATCAAGGAATTGTTCTCGATGTCCGCTACCCGCTACTACCAGGTGCTGAACGCGCTGGTCGAGCGGCCGGAGGCACTGGCAGCCGATCCGATGCTGGTGAAGCGGCTGCGCCGGTTGCGGGCCAGCAGGCAGAAGGCCAAGGCGGCGCGCAGGCTCGGCTTCGAGATCCCCTGAGTTTCTCCGGGCAAGTCCTGCCGGCGATGAGCGCTGCGTGATGAGCAGAACGCCGTCGCTACAGTGGGCACGATGAATCAGCGCGTACCCGACTCCGGCGGCCTGCCGCTGCGGGCGATGGTCATGTTGCTGCTGTTCTTGGCAGTGATCTTTCTGCTGCTGGGGTTACGGGCTGTGTTCTCCGGTGGTGACTCGGCCGGTCAGTCGAGTTCGGCGGCGTCCACCAGCGCGACCAACGCGGCCAGCACCACTGCCACCTCAGCCGCCACCGGCCCGAAGTCGCCGGTTTTCGTCTACAACATCTCCGCGGTCACCGGACTGGCCGGCAATACCGCACAGCAGCTGAAGGACGCAGGCTGGAACGCAGAGGCCAAGCAGGAAGGCCTCGACCCGGCGCCGCCGGACGTCACGGCCACCACCGTCTACTTCACCGACGCCGCCGGGGAGAAGTCCTCCGCCGAGGAAGTGGCCAAGATATTGAAGGCGCCACCGCCGCTGGAGCGTGCACCGGAGCTGAAGGACCTCCAGCCCGGCGTCATCGTGATCGTCACCGGATAGGCTCTACAGCCATGGTCAAGCCCGCCGCCGTCGCAGCCGTCCTTCTGGCCGTCCCCGCTCTGGCGCTCACTGCCTGCAGCCCAAATCAGAACCCCAGCACCGTCACGGGGACCACACCGTCGGTGTGGACCGGTTCACCCGCGCCCGGGGCGTCCAGCACCTCCGCGAGTACCACCGCCTCGTCCGCGGCCGAAGGCTCCTCCCGCAAGCTCACCGCCAAGCTCGCGACGCCCGACGGCAGGCAGGCGGCTACCGCGACCTTCGAGTTCAGCGGTGACTTCGCCACGGTCACCGTCGAGACCACCGGCGGCGACGTCCTGGCGCCGGGCTTCCACGCACTGCACATCCACTCTGTGGGCAAATGCGAGGCCAATTCGGTCGCACCCACGGGTGGCGCGCCCGGTGACTTCCTCTCCGCGGGCGGACACTTCCAGGTGCCGGGCAAGCCGATGCCTCCGCACAGCGGCGACCTCAGCTCGCTGCAGGTGCGCGGTGATCACACGGCGCGCCTGGTGACGACCACGGATTCGGTCACGGCCGACGAACTGCTGGCCGGGGCAGGCACCGCGATCATCATCCACGAGAAGTCGGACAACTTCGCCAACATTCCTCCGCGGTACACGCAGGGCGACGGCACCACCGGCCCTGATGCGGAGTCGCTCGCCACCGGCGATGCCGGCAAGCGGGTGGCTTGTGGTGTCATCACCGGCTAGTGAGCCGCATTTACAGCGCAGGATCGACTTCGCGGGGTCACCCAGGCCGACGGTCGGGGTCGAGTGGGAGTTCGCGCTCGTCGATGCGCAAACCCGTGATCTGAGCAACGAGGCTGCGACGGTGATCGCCGAGATCGGCGAAAGTCCGCGCGTACACAAGGAACTGCTGCGCAACACCGTCGAGTTCGTCACGGGAATCTGTGACAACACCGCGGAGGCCATGGACGACCTGCGGTCGACGCTGATCAACGGCCGCGAGATCGTCAGAGGTCACGGCATGGAACTCTTCTGTGCCGGCACACACCCATTTGCCTCATGGTCGTCACAGGAGCTGACCGACGCGCCCCGTTACGCCGAACTGATCAAGCGCACTCAGTATTGGGGCAGGCAGATGCTGATCTGGGGAGTGCATGTGCACGTGGGCGTTTCGTCGGCGCACAAGGTGATGGCGATCATCTCGTCATTGCTGAACCAGTACCCGCACCTGTTGGCGTTGTCGGCGTCGTCGCCGTTCTGGACCGGGGAGGACACCGGTTACGCCAGCAACAGGGCAATGATGTTCCAGCAGTTGCCCACTGCCGGGTTACCGTTTCAGTTCCGGACGTGGAGCCAGTTCGAGGGTTTCGTGCGGGATCAGAAGAAGACGGGCATCATCGACAGCATCGACGAAATCCGCTGGGACATCAGGCCGTCGCCGCGACTGGGCACCATCGAGGTGCGGATTTTCGACGGTGTCTCGAATCTGGGAGAGCTTGCCGCGCTGGTGGCGCTGACGCACTGTCTGGTGGTCGACCTCGATCGCCGTCTGGATGCCGGTGAGTCGCTGCCGGTGATGCCGCCGTGGCACGTGCAGGAAAACAAATGGCGCGCAGCCCGTTACGGGCTCGACGCGGTGATCATCCTGGACGCCGAGAGCAACGAGCGGCTTGTGACCGAGGACCTCGACGACCTTCTGACCCGGCTGGAGCCGGTGGCGCGGTCGCTGGGATGCGCCGACGAACTCGCCTCGGTCGCCCAGATCCCCGCCGCCGGTGCGTCGTATCAACGTCAACGCCGTGTCGCCGAGGACAGCGACGGCGATCTGCGCGCGGTCGTCGACGCGTTGATCGGGGAGCTGAAGGTCTGATGGAGCGTGAACTCCCGATGTTTCCGTTGGAGGTCGCGCTGCTTCCGGACGACGATCTGCCGCTGCACATCTTCGAGCCGCGCTACACCCAATTGGTGGCCGATTGCCTGGCGACCGAAGATCCGGCGTTCGGCGTCGTGCTGATCGCCGCGGGCCGGGAGGTCGGTGGCGGAGACAACCGGTACGACGTCGGCACGCTGGCGCGGATCGTCGAACATCAGGAACTTGGCGACGGTCGATACCGCTTGCGGTGCAGGATATCTGAGCGTGTCCGGGTACAGCGGTGGCTGCCCGACGACCCGTACCCGCGCGCTGTGGTCCAAATCTGGCCCGACGAGCCGGGAAACGTGGTGAGCGACGGCGACATCCGAGAGTTGCAGGACCGGGTGATGGCTCTGTTCGAGCGGCTGGCGGCGGCGCGGGAGATCGAGCTGCCGCCGCGCGACATGCTGTTCGCCGGCGTGGAGCTGGCCGACTCCACCGGAGAGAAGCTGTATGCGTTGTCATCCCGGGTCCCGATGGGACAGGCCGACCGCTACGAGGTGCTTGCGGCACCTTCACCAGATGCGCGTTTGCGGGCGCTCGCCGACGCGGTGGACACCATGACCGCGATGATCGACTTTCAGATGCCGAGTGAGTAGCTGCCGGCTGACGTCACCAGCCGGCAGATCCCGGGATTCCCTTGAACGGCCCGGTGATCCAACTCGTCACCCAGCCGCCGTAGAAGTCGCCCGGCTGCGGCCGGACCTCTTCGCCGTCGACGGTGCAGCGGTCCACCTGTGCCGCCATTACCGCGACGGCTCCCGTGATCGCGGCATATGACGGCGTCGGGTGTTCGTACGTCCATGCCGACCGCGGCGCCTCCCGCGCTGCAGTGATCAGGTCGAAGTAGCTCGCCTGTCCCTTCCACTCGCACCAGGACGCACCTTTGGCTCTTCGCAGGGTGCCGTCGACGAAGGCCTCGCGGGGCAGGTAGTACGTAGGTGGGTGACTGGTCTCCAGCACCCGCCACGCGCGTGCGGTCGACGCGATCGTCTGACCGCCGAGCTCGATGGTGATCGAGCCGGCGAATTCTTCCAGGCGGGGCGGGCGAGGGTAGTCCCAGACCGATTCCTGCTCCGCGTGACCCATCACGACAGACTAGGTCGGGCGGTCGTCACCGTTCCACGGTGGTGGTCACCGAGACGATCTGCGGCGTCGCGGGTGCCGACGAGAAGCCGAACTGCACCGGCGGGCGCAGCGGCGTCAGGGTGCCCAGATCCTGCCCCGCGTAGGTGCCCGCGACCGCAGTCAGAAGGTGCGATCGTCGCACGCCGTAGTACTCCCTGCTTCCGCCGAGCGCGGCGCCCGCCGTGTGCACGCCCGGCACGATGCGCGAGGCTACGGGGTCGATCAGACGCAGCCACCACGGCGCGGCCGCGAGCCGGGCAGGTACCAGGCGCAAGAGGCGGTCGACCGGAGCGGGGCGGCCGATGTCGATGCTGACCTCGAGGTCGGGTGCGGTGACGGTCAGCCGGGCGCCGTCGGCTTCGGCGGTGGTGTGCCCGGTCTGGACTCGGTCGAAACTGTATGTAGAGGCTATGAATT
>JAVHWG010000366.1:0-3370 GCA_032159965.1 Mycobacterium sp. | reverse complement strand
GAACTGCCGCACACTCAACATGGATTCGACATGTACGGCTCGTCGCGAGCGCACCAGGCTGCGGACGCGATTGCCGACTTCTTGTCGTGGGTCTACGCCAAGACGCGCGGCTAGCCGACTGCGCGCGCCGGCGCCATCGCGGAGTGCACGTCGGTGAGTTGACCGGAAAGACCGGCAGCTGAATGGATTTCGGTGAATGCGTGCACCATGGCGTCGGTGGCTTCGTGTGGATCGTCGAGTGTGATGTCGTCGGTGAGAACCGAGATGTTGAGCTGGTCGACGTAGCTCCACACGGTGATATTCAGCCCACTGCCCGCGAAAAGCGGTCCAACAGAATAGATCTCGCTGATGGTTGCGCCGCCGAGACGGCCGCGCTCGCGCGGTCCGGGCACATTGGAGACCGGCAGGTTCATCACTTTCGTCTGTGCCTCGCGTTTCGACAGCCAACGGAATGCCGGCTGTGCGACGGTCGGCGGCAAGTAAGCAGCCCACTCCGTCGTCACCCGCGGGCCCAGCAGATGAAAATCCTCTTTGGCGATCTGGGTTCCCAGCTTCGTCAAGCGAACCCGCTCGAGCGGATCGTCGACTTGCACGGGAAGCGAGACGTTGAGGCCCGAGAATTCGTTGCCCGTCAGCCGATCCGGTGACAGATTCACGCTCGCCGGCACGGACGCGATCAACGGTGCGTCGGCGCGGCCGTCGTAACGCAGCAACAATTCGCGCAGGGCTCCGGCAGCAGTAGCAAGGACCAGATCATTGATGGTGAGGCCGAGCTTCTTGCTGGTCTCCTTGACATCCGCCAACGACAGTGTCGTGGTGCCGAAACGTCGCCCCGGCGTCACGACGTGGTTCATGAACGTCGGCGGTGGTGAAAACGCCTTCGCCAACTCGGCGTGCTCGCCGCGCTCCTTGCTCCGCGATCGGACTCGACTGATGCCGGTCGCGGTGGTTTTCACCAGCCGCGGCAAGCGTCTGGCCTGGCGCACGTGATCGCGCCACGCGGCCCCTAACAGCTGGCCCGTCGAGGGCAGAGCATCCGTCGCGTACAGATCACGCTCGTCCTGCATGGGGTCCGTCATGTCCATGGCTTTGGCCATCAGATTCGCCGATGCGACACCATCGGCCAGCGCATGATGCACCTTGCCGATGACCGCAAATCGGTTGTCGGACATGCCTTCGGCGAAGTGCATTTCCCACAGCGGGCGGGTGCGGTCCAGCGGCGTGCTGGCTATCTCGCCGATCACCTGGTTCAACTCGCGGCGTCCTCCCGGCCGCGAAACCTGCACTCGGCGCAGGTGATAGTCCAGATCGATGTCGGTGTTCTCCAGCCACATCGGATGGTGCAGGCTCCATGGGATGTCCACCAGGGTGTAGCGCAGTGGTTCGAGGAGGTGCAACCGTCTGCGCAGTGTTCGCCGGAACACCTCAAAAGTGAAGTCACCCTCGAAGTCGGTGGCGTCGATCACGCCGATCTTCAACGTGTGGGTGTGAATGTTGGGTGTCTCGCTGTAGAGCAGCAGTGCATCCCAGCCGTTGAGTCGCTTCACTTCACCTCTTCAGACGACCCCGGGTCACACGCTTATATGACCTCTCTTGCGCGGCTCATCGCGTGGCTCCGATGAACCTCGTCCAGGAACTTGCCGATCACCGTCGCGGCTGAGCGGGTACGCGCGCCATCGGTCATGTCGAAGCCATGGCTCGCGCCCGGGAGTTCCAGATACCCGACGGTCGAGCGCGAAGTCGCTCTCAGCTCGTGCACGAAGGCGCGGGCTTGCTCGACCGGAATGACGTTGTCGCCACTGCCGTGCACGATGAGAAACGGTGGCGCGTCGGCCCGTACCCGGGCAATGGGTGACGCGTTGCGGAACACCTCCGGATGGCGCGACTGGCGCCGTCTGACGACCACTCGCTCAAGAAAGTCGACGAACCGATCGCGTTCCGGGGTCGACCTGTCCTCCCAGTCGTACCGGCCGTAGATGCCGACGACTGCGTCCACTGACGTGTCCGCGTCCTCGGGCAAGTCCACGTGAAAGTCGGGATCATCTGGGGTGAGGCCGGTGAGTGCGGCAAGGTGACCGCCCGCAGAGCAACCCGCGATCGCAACGAAATCGCGGTCACCGCCGAACCGGTCGACGTTCGCGCGGGCCCACGCCACCGCCGCCTTCACGTCGGTCACATGGCGGGGCCAGCGATTGTGCGGCGACACCCGGTATTCGACCGAGAGACACACCCAACCCATTTCGGCGAGATGGCTCATCAGCGCGTAACCCTGCAGCAGGCGTCCTCCGTGTACCCATGCCCCACCCGGCACGAAGACACACACGGGTGCAGGTCCGGTCAGGTCAGGACGACGCCAGACGTCCAGCCGCTGCGTGGGCGCGCCGCCGTATTGGACCGCGCTGCGGTGCAGGTAGCGACGGCGTTGCGCGAAGCCCCGGATTAGCGGCGCCAGCCGGTCCGGTGTCGGCCACTCGACGTCGAGACGTTCGGGCGACACGAACTCGCGCAGCGCGGCTGCGGCCACCTCGTTCGTCGACGCCAGATCCTGTCTGCGCTGCAATGCGGCGCCAGGATTGCGATTGCGGCGGGAGTTGGCAAACATCTCGGGCGCGACCCGCACGCCGAACGCGCCACCGGCGGTGATCGCGCCCAACGGTTCGAGGTGTTTTCCGATCACCGGCAAAGACGCGTAGATGTCGCTCATCGCCAGCATGTAGTCGAACGGACGTGCGCGAACAAACCACATTGCCCGGGACTTCAGACTAGGCGAGCGCCGCCCGGGCTGGGGAGGTGCCATCTTGGCACTGTACCCCGGCGAAGTTGATCGCAAACGATATTGGTCTCCTCCCGCACCGGCACCGCGATGACCAGGAGAAACACGCGAAATGGCGGCGCCGGCGAGGGCCCGCGTCAGTCAACAACCAACGGCGACCGGTGCCGAATGGCAGAGTCCGTCACTTTTGTACTGGGAGCGCGAAAAATGCTCCGTTGCAGCGGAATTGGCGCCCAGGACTATTGTGGTGCCAAGTCGATCCCGGAAAGTCACGATTCATGCCGCAAGCCAACGACATTCACCCAGAGTTGCGCCGTCTCGCCCGGTTCTTGCCCACCCGATCACTGACACCCAGATCGCTGCGAGTGACGCGCGTGCTGGACCGGCTGGTGCGGGGCCGCAGGGGTGTTGAGTCGCTGACCCTGACGACGGGCAAGCGGCTCAGACTCTTCCGGCCGTCCCCCACGTCCGCGACAACCGCCGCCCTGCTGTGGCTTCACGGCGGTGGATATGTGGCCGGCAGACCAGAGCACAGCGACGATTTCTGCCTGCGACTGTCCCGCAGGCTCGGGATCACGATTGCGGTGCCTCAGTACG
>JAVHWG010000120.1:0-7700 GCA_032159965.1 Mycobacterium sp. | reverse complement strand
TCGCCGGTGCCGACCCGAACAACGGGGGCGGCCCCGGTGGCGGCGAATGGGACATCGGCGCGTACGACAGCTGCCTACGCAACCACCCGCCCTATTATTCTGACTCCGACAAGTTGGACCACTACATCCAGTGCTGCGCGTCGACGGGCGGAGTGTGGAGTTCTGGTGGCAAATGCACGGCGCCGTCGGCGCAAGGGGCGGGACAACCGCAAGGGCCGATACCACCACTGGTGGGACAACGACCCGAGCAGCAGCAACCGCCACCGCCGAATCCGACTGCCCCGTTGAATCCCGGCACCTTCGGATAGAGGTCGCCTATCCGCCCCCGCCGGGCTGCGTGTAAAGGTCAGCGGGGTCGCAACGCTGGCAAATGGTCTCCGCCCGCCACCTGTGGCAGTCGCTTTGCGGGCCGGGCGTGCGTCCTAGTAGCCAAGGTTGGAAGCTCGCATGTACATAACAAGACCGATGAGGATCGCTTTGGCAACGATGATCAACGAGCTGATCCGCAGAGCGGTGCTCAACCTCACAGCGGTCCGGCTGCGGTGCTGACTAGCATTTCGGATCCCCTATGAATCCACTATTCGCTGGCTCACCAAGTCTATTCAACCCTCATGGGTGTTTCGACTCGCCACCCAAGCAGGGTGCCGGGCACCAGACGTCTACACGGTGCGCACCGACGCCGGCCCGCTCAGCGACGCATCGAGGGCTGGGTGTGGCCCGTGCACTACGGCGTGCGTCACATGTTCGGCAGTGCCAGGTGGTGTGACCGCCGCCGTGGCCAAGTCAAGCGACGTCACCGACGACAACCTGCTGAGCGCCGAGATGATGCCGTCCGGGACATCGGCTGGGCGGCTTGGTTATCCACTCGCCGTTGGTCGCGCGGACCAACTGTCCTATGTACATGCCGCGAACCTATAGCGGACCAACGAGGAGTCGCCCGCGGACGGTCGAGCGGCATCGCGGCCGCGCAATTGCCGATCTTCACACTCATCAAAAAGTTGTCAGACATATTCTGGTACCAAGTATCATCCGCCACATGGAGAGGAGGCTGCGCAAGATGGCGTCGGTGAAATCCGTTGTTCTGATGGCGCTGCTCGTGGGGCAAGCGTCGAGCGGTTGTGGTGGCTCTCAAACGGGTTCCAATAAAGCGTCAAACGACCAATCCCCGCCGGTGGTGGTCGTCGACGGCAAGGACCTGAACTTCGGAGGTGGGGTCACAAGCTCGTCTAGCACCTGCCAGGAGGACCCGACCGGGAATCACGCAAACATGTCGCGGGTTGTCGCGTGGCGGGGTGTGACGAGTACCCAGCCTGAGACTGTCATGCTCTCGTTCCCAAAACAGGACACTGGCCTCGGGCCTCTCCTATTGGTCGAACTGCCGAATGGGCAGCGATACAACTCCAATCTGAAGACGACTCAGATCGCTGTTGATGGCCCGACCGACGGTTGGTACAAGTTTTCAGGGATGGTGCACAGAGCCTCCTCGGGAGACCCTGACTTCCTCACGACATTGAGTGTCAAGGGAAGCATCGCCTGCGCGAACTACGGAGCATCTGTCCTCCCCTCGTAATCGCCCGAACACGGGCTGCGGCGTCCGGGCTTATTCGACCGCCCGGCGACGTCGAAGGTTTTCGGGAGCCCGTCGAGGCGGACCCCGAATCCGACTGCGACATCGTGGCCATCATCGTGAGGCGACTCCTCGCGGTCCGGGACGTGCACGGGAGGCAATTCATGCTGCGCGACACGGATTTTAGTGATCGTCAGCACGGTCATCGCCTTGGGCCTGAAGGGACTCGCCGAGTCGCATCAGACGCTCCGGTGTGTACGTCCATCACGGGGACGAGGACTCGGAGTTCTAAAGCTGCTGGGCCACTACCAGCGCTTCGTTGCCCCGGGTCAGAACGTGCCGAGCCGGGTCGCCTGTTCGTTGAACATCGCGACGATGCGGTCCACCTTCTGCGGATCGACGTTCGAGGCGTGCGGCTCGTAATAGGAAGCTTGGACGAAAACGCCTCGGGCGTAGCCCATTACCGCGTTGGTGTCGCTTGAATGGTCGTCGGCTTCGATCTCGAATCCGAGCGCCCAGTTCGGAATGCCGGGTGCGTTCATTTGCGTGTCGTAAAACCGAGGGCCGCCCCATTAAGGTTGCCGGACGGGCACTTTGAAGCAGTGCTCCGAAGATTCGGGCGCTCCTTGCCAAGTGTCAACGCAACAGAGATGGTGGCGCCATTCTTCGAACTGGCATACGTCGACACGTGTTGTGCCGCGCCGCTTATCGCGCCGAAAAGCACCGCGCACTCGGCGGGCTGAGCGCCCGTTCTGTTGGGCGCCGGACGGGAGTGGGAGACGTCATTCGCGTAGCAGTCACCGTCCACCTGGGGAAACTCAGTGCACGGCACGAGCATCTTCCTGGAAAGCTCGCCGATGTCCGGACTATTCGACGGACTGCTCTCGGGGAGGCTGGTTTTGAGACCCGCGGTAGGGCTGAAGCACGCGGCAGCGATTGCAGTGACCGTGACCGCGGCGATCATTATTTGCCCCGGTCGATTGGTTGATGTCGGCACGGGGCGCGATGCTAGCAGGGACGACGCCGGCACCCCGTCGGTGAACCTTCGGTGAACAGGCCGTCGAGCGATGGTGCAGCCTGCGCTCCGGCATCACACTTACGTGCGTGACTACGTCAACGTCGCTTTTCCAGAAGGTCCTTCAGTGGCTGCGCGTCGGATATCCCGAGGGCGTGCCCGGTCCCGACCGCGTCCCACTGTTGGCACTATTGCGCGCGACGCCGCTGACCGATGACCAGATCACGGAGGTCGTGCAGAACCTCACAACCACCGAAGGCGAGGCACTCGCCGACGGCGCGATCACCAAAGACGAGATCGCCGAGTTCATCAAGGACGTCACCAACCACGACGCGGGCCCAGAGAACGTCCAGCGGGTCGCTGCCAAGCTCGCCGCGGCCGGCTGGCCACTGCACGGCATGAACGAGGGCGAGTAGAACTCGCTAGGCGGCGGCCAGTGAGCTGGTGTCGATGACGAACCGGTAGCGAACGTCACTGGCCAGCACCCGCTTGTAGGCCTCGTTGATGTAGTCGGGTTCGATCTGCTCGATCTCCGGGGTCACGCCGTGCTCCGCGCAAAAGTCAAGCATCTCTTGGGTTTCCGTGATTCCGCCGATCAGCGAGCCGGTGAGGCTGCGCCGCCCGGTGATCAGGGCGAACGGCGGCACCGCCATCGGCCGCTCCGGTGCACCGAGCTCGACGAGCGTGCCGTCGATGGTCAGCAACGAAAGGTAATCGCTGAGGTCGAGGTTCGCCGACACGGTGTTGAGTATGAGATCGAATGTGCCCGCGAGTTTTTCAAACGTCTCGGGCTCGGCGGTGGCGTAGTACTCCGTCGCGCCGAGGCGCAGGCCGTCCTCCATCTTCTTCAGCGACTGGGACAGAACCGTCACCTCGGCACCCATCGCGACCGCGATCTTGACGGCCAGATGGCCCAGGCCGCCGAGGCCGATCACCGCAACCCGCTTGCCCGGACCGGCATTCCAGTGGCGCAGCGGCGAATACGTCGTGATACCCGCGCAGAGCAGCGGTGCCGCCGCGTCGAGGGGGAGGCTGTCAGGAATGCGCAGGACGTAGTTCTGATCGACCACGATTGCACTGCTGTAGCCACCCTGTGTCGGTTGGCCGTCCCTGTCGACGCCGTTGTACGTGCCGACCATGCCGGTGCCGGTGCAGTATTGCTCGAGTCCTGCTCTGCACTGCGGACATTCGCGGCACGAGTCCACGAAACACCCGACGCCGACGCGGTCGCCGACGTGGTATTTGGTGACTTCCGAGCCGACCTCGGTGACGATGCCGGCGATCTCGTGGCCGGGCACCAGCGGATAACTCGGCGAACCCCACTCGGCTTTGACGGTGTGGATGTCGGAGTGGCAGATGCCGGCGTATTTGATGTCGATCGCGACGTCCTGCGGTCCCGGCTCGCGGCGCGCGATCGTGGTCTTGGTCAACGGCTCGGTGGCCGACGTCGCGGCGTACGCGGTGACTGTGCTCATCACAAATAAACCTCTGTCGTTGAGAGTTAGCGATCGGGCGCAACGCTGCGCCGCGTCACTAAGACCAACTGGTAACAGCGGCTAAGTAATTCCGTTTCGCGAAGTTGGCAAGATCACAGCCCCGGTGCGCGAGCCGCAGCGTTGAACGACGTGCGCTCGTAGCTGGCAACGCCCGCCTTCACGTACGGGTCGGTCTTGAGCAGATCGTCCACCGCGTTCACTTCCATGTCCGCAGTGATCAACACACCGCCACTCCCGTCGTCCTGCCGGCCGGCCAAGACCAGCCGGCCTGCCGTGACCTCCTCCTCGAGCCAGGCGAGATGCGAGGGGCGGGTCTCGTCGACGATTTCCGGGGCCTTCAGATAGGTCGACTTCAGCACGTGGAACATGCGTCCGACCCTATGCGGCACACGCGCCGGACGGCACCGAGCGTTCGATTTCTCGCGGGGTGACTCGCGATTTGCGTACAGAAACCGTGCTCTCGGCGAGGCTGCACAGCCTTAGTTGATGGGCGCGTTGATCCACTTCAAATCAGCGACGATGCCCCGCGCTGCGATGATGCCCTGACCCGTCTGCCACACCTCGTTGTTGACGACGAACGCGCGGTTGTCGCGGTTCGCGGACAGCTTGCGCCACGCAGCGCTGAGCAGGATCTCCTTCGCGCGATCCTTCGCGGCTGGCGTCGCGAACGAGACATAGACGATGTCCGCATCGGCGGCGGAGAAGTCGGCATTCGCCAGATCCGTGGTGCTGACCTCCAGATAAGGCTTGTCGGTGAAGCGCTGCGACTGCGGTCGATCCACCCCGGCGTCGGTCAGCACGCTCGCCGGGAAGTTGGCGGAGCCGTAGATCCGCATCGTGTTGTCCGTGAGCTGCACCACCGATGCCTGGTAATGCGCGGCGTCACTGTCAGCGCCCGTGCGCGCGGCGAACGCGGTGAAGTCATCGACCAGGGCGTCCGCAGCGCCTGTTCTCGCCGTCGCATTACCGACCTGACGCACATCGTCCTGCCACGCCGCGCCCGTCGCACCCGTGAACACCGTCGGCGCGATCGCTGACAGCGCTTGATACAACTCCGGCGTCGATGCTTGCGACCCGAGGATCAGGTCCGGTGTCGCCGCCCGGATGGCCGAGAGATCGGGGTTGCTCCGCGGACCGACACCACGCAAGTCGCGGATGACCCTGCCCAGGTACGACGGCTGACCGGTCGAACCGTCGGGGAGAGCCGCGGCGACGATCCGCGACTGCAGGCCTAGAGCACACAGTGCGTCGAGCTGGTCGCCGGCGAGCACGACGATGCGCTGGGGTTCGGCCGGCACGTCCGTCTGCCCCGCGGCGTGGCGCACCGGTCGGATTGGCGGGCCCGGATCCGGGGCGGCAGGCTGCGGCGCGCAGGATTCGTCGGGCCGGCGCTCGTTGCCCAACACCCCCGCGTCGGCGATCTTCGTCGTGCTGGTGATCACTGAACTACTCGGTTGACCAGGGCTTTGGGTGCCACAGCCGGTCGCGACGACCAGGCAGACAGCTGCCAGTAGACCGAGCCTGACCACGGCGCCGACGGTAACACCCGGCTGCGGAGCATTTGAATACGACAGTTTGTAGGACCGACGCCGACAGACAGGCCGGCGGGGTTTAGGATTTATCTCGCCGCTCTATGTAGGAGGAGCTCTTGACAGCCGAAGCGCCCCCGCTGGGAGGACTTGAGGCCCGCCGCCCGTTCCCGGCACGACTGGGACCCAAGGGCAACCTCATCTACAAGCTCGTCACCACTACCGATCACAAGCTGATCGGCATCATGTACATCGTCGCGTGCATGGCCTTCTTCTTCATCGGCGGCCTGATGGCTCTGCTGATGCGGGCCGAGCTAGCGGTGCCGGGCCTGCAGTTCCTGTCCAACGAGCAGTACAACCAGTTGTTCACCATGCACGGCACGGTGATGCTGCTGTTCTATGCGACCCCGATCGTGTTCGGATTCGCGAACATCGTGCTGCCGCTGCAGATCGGCGCCCCTGACGTCGCCTTCCCGCGGCTCAATGCGTTCTCGTTCTGGTTGTTCCTCTTCGGCGCACTGATCGCGATCGCGGGCTTCATCACCCCCGGCGGGGCCGCCGACTTCGGCTGGACCGCCTACAGCCCCCTCACGGACGCGATCCACAGCCCGGGCGCCGGCGGTGACCTGTGGATCATGGGCCTTGCCGTCGGCGGCCTGGGCACCATCCTCGGCGGCGTCAACATGATCACCACCGTGATCTGTATGCGCGCCCCGGGAATGACGATGTTCCGGATGCCGATCTTTACCTGGAACATCCTGGTGACGAGCATCCTTGTACTGCTTGCGTTCCCGCTGCTCACCGCGGCACTGTTCGGCCTCGCCGCTGACCGGCATCTCGGCGCTCACATCTACGACCCGGCCAATGGCGGTGTGCTGCTGTGGCAGCACTTGTTCTGGTTCTTCGGGCACCCGGAGGTGTACATCATCGCGTTGCCGTTCTTCGGCATCGTGACCGAGGTGTTCCCGGTGTTCAGTCGCAAGCCGATCTTCGGCTACTCCACACTCGTCTACGCCACCATCAGCATTGCCGCGCTGTCCGTCGCGGTGTGGGCCCACCACATGTACGCCACCGGCGCGGTGCTGCTGCCGTTCTTCTCCTTCATGACGTTCCTGATCGCGGTGCCCACCGGCATCAAGTTCTTCAACTGGGTCGGCACCATGTGGAAGGGCCAGTTGACATTCGAGACGCCAATGCTGTGGGCCGTGGGCTTCCTCGTCACGTTCCTTCTCGGCGGCCTGTCCGGTGTGCTGCTGGCCAGCCCGCCCATCGACTTCCACGTCACCGATAGCTACTTCGTCGTCGCCCACTTCCACTACGTGCTGTTCGGCACGATCGTGTTCGCCACGTTCTCGGGCATCTACTTCTGGTTCCCGAAGATGACGGGCCGGCTGCTCGACGAGCGCCTGGGCAAGCTGCACTTCTGGCTGACCTTCATCGGTTTTCACACCACGTTCCTGGTGCAGCACTGGGTGGGCAACATGGGTATGCCACGCCGCTATGCCGACTACCTGCCGATGGACGGCTTCGAGAACTACAACATCGTCTCCACGATCGGCGCGTTCATCCTGGGCACGTCGATGGTGCCGTTCGTGTGGAACGTGTTCCGCAGCTGGCGGTACGGCGAACCGGTGACAGTCGACGATCCGTGGGGGTACGGCAACTCACTGGAATGGGCCACCAGCTGCCCGCCGCCGCGACACAACTTCACCGAGCTGCCCCGAATCCGTTCCGAACGGCCGGCTTTCGAGCTGCACTACCCGCACATGGTCGAGCGAATGCGCGCTGAATCTCACATCGGTCGCCATGCGACGGTGGGGGAGTCTGAGCCTCTCGACGATTTTGGTCCGCGGACGGAGCCGGATCGGAGCTGAACGCGTGCCGATACCCGGCGCTGCAGTGTCTTTATTGATCACGGTCTCCGGTGTCGACCAGCCCGGTGTGACGTCGGCGCTATTCGACGTGCTGTCGCGGCACGAGGTCGAGCTCCTGAACGTCGAGCAGGTGGTGATTCGCGGCAGGCTGACCCTGGGCGTGCTGGTGACGTGCGCCGAGGGGGTCGCCGACAATGTATCTCTGCGCGACGACGTTGA
>JAVHWG010000119.1:0-4692 GCA_032159965.1 Mycobacterium sp. | reverse complement strand
AGAGGAGCGCACACGCGTCGATCGGTGCGACGGACTCGTCACCGGCAGCCGCGATCGACGAGGCGGACGACTTGGCGTCACGAAGGCTGGATCCGCCGCCCGTATCCGACTGCCCGCAGCCCACGAGTGCCCCGACGGTCGCAGCGCATGCGAGGACGGGGACGAATCCTCCGACGGCGAAGGAGCGCGGGCGGCGGAGTTCTGGCATCACTCGACGGTATTTCGTGAACGCGACCGATAAATCAGGTGTTTCCCTACCGCTGGCCTCCAAGCCAATCGTAGGGAAACACCCGATTTATTTGCGACCGTCCGTCAATAACGTCAAACCCACGCCCTCAGGGGCACTCAACTCAAGGGGAACTCCGATGAACAACTTCCAAGAATCCGCTCGAAAGACGATTGCCACGACGGCTGCACTGGCCGCGGCAGTCGGATGTACGGCATTGGCGTTGGCAAGTCCGGCTTCGGCTCAAAAGACCGACAGACACTACGCGGTGGATTGTCCACAGCCCTTCAGTCAGACGTGCGACAAGAAGACCCAGGGTTTGTCCATGCCGACTACGGGGCCGTTGTTCGTCTCGTTCACCGCCGACCCGAACCCGCCAGCGTGCGCTCCCGGAAGGGCGCGAATATTCATCGACGGGAACGAATGGGGCAGCAACATAGTCCAGCCGGGACAGAACGACGGCGGCTACTTCATCCAGACATCACCCGGACGCCACGTCATCCAGGTGCAGATGGACGGCGTACTTGGAGGTTGCAATACAGGGTCCATGAGCGGCTGGTCCGGCACCCTTCACGTCGAGACAGACGCCGACGCAGAGGACGGGGCTGGGTAGCCACCCAGGTGGTCGAGGTCCCAGCCGCTGGGCACCTACTTCTCGGACGCGGTCGGTGCATCAGTTGGCTCCCGACGGTGCGAGGAGTGCCGACTGCGAGCGCAGTCTCCGCGACCATCAGGCCACGCCGGTATCTTGACTAGCCATGACCACCACCAACCTCGCGTTGCTGCCAGACTTCCTAAACCCGTCGATCCTCGTTGGGTACTTCGGGGCATGGGCGCTGATCGGTCTGTTGGTCGTCGTCTTCATCGAGTCCGGTGTGCTCTTCCCCGTGCTGCCCGGCGACACGCTGCTCTTCGTGGCCGGCATGATTGCCGCGGGCCACGAGACCATCGAGAACGTCGACCGCGGTGACTTCGCCCTGTGGAAGCTGCTGATATTCATCCCGGTCGCCGCGATCCTGGGTGGCCAGGTTGGCTACTTCATCGGTCGAAGCATCGGCACCTCGATGTTCAAGCCGAAGGCGCGGTTCCTCAAGCAGCGCTACCTCGACGAGGCGCACGCGTTCTTCGAACAGCGCGGCCCCTTCGCGATCGTGCTCGCCAGGTTCGTGCCGATCGTGCGGACGCTGGCACCGATCACCGCGGGCGCCGCGAAGATGCGCTACGGGGTCTTCACGCTCTTCAACGTCATCGGCGCGGTCGTGTGGGGCGTCGGCCTGCCCCTGCTGGGCTACGGCCTCGGTCAGTTCGCGATCATCCAGAAGCTGCTGGAGCCGATCTTCATCCTGATCGCGCTGGCCTCGGTCGCCCCGATCTTGATCGAGTGGCTGAAGCGTCGCAAGGCCGCCAAGCAGGCCGGCGACGAGCCCGCCACGGAGCCGTCCTAGCTGACCAAGAATGGTGCCGTGTCGATGACGGTCACCTTCGTGTTGCCGTCCTTCGCGGTCGTCACGGAGATGGCGTCGCCATCGGCGATCGACTGCGCCGGTACCGAGGCCGTGCCGTCGATTGCAATGCTTCGCAGCACGACCGGCACTCCGGTGAGGTCGACGACGAACAGCTTCGCCGACTGGGCATCGACCATCGCCAACTGGAAACCGGTCCGGCCGTCGCTGCCGATGACCATCGCTCCGATCGGCGTTCCCGATCCGAGGGACGACGACCCCACACCGGTACCGTCGGCCAGGTTGACACTGGTTACCGATGACCCGCTTCCCGTCGACGAAGTGACGATCAGACGCCCGTCGGAGGTCAGGGCGGTTCCCGTGATCTGCCCTGCGATCGGCGCGACGCCAAGCGCCGCTCCGGATCCCGTGTCGACGACGGTCGCGAGGCTGTTTCCTCCCCCGAAGCCGGACGAACTGGTCAGCAGAATGACGCGCGAACCGACTTCGTCGAAGACGGTACTGCCGAAATAGCTGCCGCTTGCCGACACGCTGGTCCCGAGCTGCGCACCAGTGTTTGCATCGATCACCGACACGTAGCTCGTCGTCGATCCGCCGAAGGGGCCGCCACTGGTCACTCGGGTGATCTGAATGATCTTCGAGCCGTCGGCGGTGAATTGCGGGTTCGCGGAGCTCCGTCCCGGTAGATCGACACTTCCGATGAGATTGCCTGTCGCCGTGTCGATCACGAACGCCGCCACCGAGCCCGACGAATTGCTGATCAGCTGGACCGCACGGGTGCCGGTCGCATTGGTCCGCAACTCCGAGGCCGGTGAGCCGGCCAGGTCGACCGGAGTGCCGATCACCAGACCGGTCGCGGCGTCGATGGTGTAGACCCGGGTGCCAGTGGTCTGGCCGCTGCCGTTGCGGATGTCGACCGTCTGCAGCAGATGACCGTTCGCGCCCACGACGAGGCCACCGTTCGCCGCGGCGCCGGTAAACAGCAGTGGGTTGCCGATCTGCTCGCCCGTCGCCGTATTCACCGCCACCACACGGGTTTCGGTCGCGTCGGGTCCGATGTAGCTGACTGTGCGGTAGGCGCGACTGCCATCGGGGCTGAACACCGTTGCGCCGATGGTCGTGCCGGTGATGCCCTCCGTGGTACCGAGTTTGGCACCCGTCACTGCGTCGACAACCGTCACATAGGTCTTCAAGGACCCGTCAGCGGTCGACTCCACCGTCGAGATGTAGGCCGTGTGACCGTCGGGGCTGAACTGCAGACCCGAGTAGATCTCGCCGGGCGCATCGATCGTCACCCCGGTCTGCGCGCCGGTCGCGGTATTGATCAGAGACATCGACGAGGTGTGGGTGTTCGTCGCGGAGTCGTAGTTCGACGTGCTGACGGCGACCCGGCTGCCGTCGGCGTTGAAGATCGGATTGCCCACTGATTGCGTGGTTCCCAGCGTAACGGTGCCCACCTGCTGACCGGTGGCGTTGTCGATGACCGTCACGCGGGGAAGTCCGGTCGCGTAGTCGAACGTCACCTGGACCGTGTTCGTTCCGTCCGGGCTCACTGCGGAGCCCTGGCCACTGATCGAACCGGGCACAGTCGGTTCACCGACGATGCCTGCCCGGCCGATCGGAACGGTGACCGTCGTGGTCGTAACACCACCGTGACCGTCGTCGATGTCGACGGTGAACGAGTCAGTCTGCGGGACAAGCGTTCCCGCCGCATCCAACCGCGCTGTCGGCGACGGCGTGTAGGTGAACTGACCTGTTGGACTGACAGCTGCGGTGCCCTGCGTGCCCTGGCCGGCGACCGAATAGCTCAGCGAGTCGCCGTTGGCGTCGGTGGCATTGACCGTCCCCGTGACGACGCCGGTGGCGATGTTCGGAGTGCTCACGGTGGCAACGGAGACAACGGGGCCGTCGAGCCGGATCACCATGAAGCGCACGCTGGCGGGGCTGTTCTGGACGCTGGTGATCACAATCGCGCGGCCTCCGTCGGAGGTGAACCGCACTGGGTCGAAGGGTCCTGCGCCCATGACGAAGGTGTCACCGATTTGACGACCGTCTGCGGTCTGAAGCACGGCGATCCGGGTGACATAGGTTTGAGTCGCGGAGTCGTACGCGCTCGACGTCACCACGACGTGCTTGCCATCGGGAGCGAGCTGTACGTTGTTGGCACCTCCGATGTATCCCCCCATCGCCAAAGTGGAACCCAACTTCTGGCCTGTTGCGGCGTCGAAGAGCACCACGCGGCTCAGCTGGGATCCATCCGGCTGCGTCTCGAGGACGGTGACGATCGCCCGAGCTCCGTCGGCGGTGAACAGCGGGGCCGTCTGCGGTGTTCCGGTGATCGTCAGCGGCGATGCAAGCGTCGTGCCACCAGCCGAATCGACGATCGCCACACTGGTGCTGCCGACTCCGTCATAGACATAAACGGCAGCGCGTGTACCTGTCGCATTGAAAAGAACTGTGGCATAGCTATTTCCGGCAAGCGACATTGGGTTGCCGACCACGGACCCGGTGGAGGTGTCCAGGACCGTGAAGACGGCTGTACCCGTGTTCGCGTCGGCGGTGGTGATGACGACGCGCGTGCCCTGTTTGTTGAATTGGGTGGTCTGAAGCGCCCCGGCAACAGTCACCGGCGCGCCGACCGACTCACCCGTTACGACGTTGAGAACGGCGACTTGCGAGGTGTCCCCCGATGAACCGACGACCATGGCACGGGTGCCGTCGCTGCTGTAGTTCACCGTGCTTCCGCCAACCAGAGGGAGCCCGGACCCCACCACGGCGCCCGTGGCGGTGTCGAGCGACTGAACGTGAAGACTGCCGGAATCGAAGAACGCGATAGCCACTCGGGTGCCATCGGCAGTGAACTTCATCGGCGACGGTGGCGTCGTGAACGATCCTGACGAGACGTATGTTGCGTTCCCCGGAATGGTCGTGACACCGCGCTGCGCACCGGCGGCGACGTCGTAAATGGCGACTGTGGTAGAACTCCCACCGTTGACTGCCATT
>JAVHWG010000311.1:0-10275 GCA_032159965.1 Mycobacterium sp. | reverse complement strand
CTGTGCCGACGAGATGTCGTACGTGAGCAGAGTGTTCCCCCTGCGTTGGTGGTCCGTAGCGGTGCTGGCCGTATGCGCAGTGGTGTCCACAGTGCTTGTCCTGACGACCGTCGAACCGTTCATACCAAGAGCGGGCATCCTGGCCGGCGGCGACGACTTCGACACCTATCGCGACGCGGCGCGCCATGTCCGCGAGCATCTCCCGCTCTACGCCGACCGCCTGATCCACGATCATCTGTACACGTACACGCCATTCTCGGCGGTGACATTCTTTCCGTTCGATCTGCTGCCGCACGGCTGGACGGATGTCTACACCTGGATGATCGTCAATCTTGTTGTGCTGGTGCTGATTGTCGTGCAGTGCTGGCGCATGTTGGGCTATCGCACCTCGGTCAAATCCGTTGCCGTCTCGACGCTGATCGCCTTCTCCTGCACGTTCTTGGAGCCGGTCCGCACCACGCTGTTCTACGGGCAGATCAATCTGGTGCTGCTGCTGGTGGTGCTGTGGGACGCCGGCCGCGGTGAGCACAGCCGGCTCAGGGGTGTCGGGGTGGGCATCGCGGCCGGCATCAAGCTGACGCCGGCGTACTTCGTCTTCTACTACCTGACGTTGCGGCAGTGGCGGTCCGCGGCGGTGGCCGTTGCCACCTTCGCCGCGACGGTGGCGGTGGGTTGGCTCGTCCTTCCCACCGATTCGGGCCAGTACTGGTCAGGCATGTTGTTCGACACCGAGCGGATCGGTGAGGATCTGCTGCACCCGTCGAACCAGTCATTGCGCGGCACGATCGCCCGGCTGGCCGGCGGGCCGCCGGCGAACGTGATCGGCGTGATGCCGGGCGAGCCACCGCCTACCTGGGTGTGGCTGCTGGCCGCGGTCGGGGTGGTGGTCGTCGCCGCGGTGGTCGCGGTGCGGCTGTACCGGTGCGGGGAGCACCTGCTCGCGCTCACCGTCACCGGCCTGACAGCGGTTGTGGTGTCGCCTTTCTCCTGGACCCATCACTGGGTGTGGTTCGTGCCGCTCGTCGTCTACTTGCTGCACCGGGCGCTGACGAATCACTGGTGGTGGCTGCCGGCGGTCGCGCTGTTCTTGACCCTCGGTGCGTGGCCCTACCAGTTCCCCGTGGACAAGGAACCGCGAGTCGGGTTGTACATGTTTCCCGCCACGTGGGTGAGGTGGGACGTCGTAGCCAACCTCTACCTGCTGCTCTTCGCCGCCGTCATGATCGGGGCAGCGGCCATCGCCTTTTACAAGACACGAGAGCAGCGCCGCGACGACGCGCTGGGTGCTGAGCCGACTCCTGCAAACTAGCTCGGCAGGACTTCCTCGATGGCCGCGATCACCTCAGGGTCACCCGGTTCTGTGCGCGGGCGAAAGCGGCGAACCACCTGTCCGCCCGGCGCGAGGAGGAACTTCTCGAAGTTCCACTGGATGTCGCCTGCCGTTCCATCGCCGTCGGGAGTCTCGGTGAGCTGTTCGTACAGCGGATGCCGACCGGCACCGTTGACCTCGGTTTTCTCGAGCAGTGGAAACGTGACCCCGTACGTCGTGGAGCAGAATTCCTGGATCTCTTCCGCGTTACCCGGTTCCTGGCCCATGAATTGGTTGCACGGCACTCCGATCACGGTCAGGCCGCGGTCGGCATAGTCGCGGGCCAGCGTCTCGAGGCCCTCGTACTGGGGTGTGAGGCCGCACTTGGACGCGACGTTGACGACGAGCACCGCGCGTCCGGCGAACTCCGACAACGACATTGGTGCGCCGTCGAGTGTCTTCAAGGGGATGTCCTGGATCGGTGTATCGGCCATGCGCCTTACGCTACCCGCGGGCGTAGGGTCGGATCATGCGCGTGGTCATCGCAGGAGGGCACGGCCAGATCGCACGACGCCTGGAGCGGTTGCTTACCCAGCGTGGCGACCAAGCCGTGGGGATCATCCGCAAACCCGACGACGTGCCCGATCTTGTCGACGCCGGCGCCGAGCCGGTGCTGTGTGACCTGGAAGCCGCAAACATCGCGGACGTGGCCCCGCTGCTGGAGTCGGCCGACGCTGCGGTCTTCGCCGCAGGTGCCGGTCCCGGCAGCGGCGCCGCACGCAAAGATACCGTCGATCATGCCGCCGCCGTCCTGTTCGCCGACGCCGCCGAAGCTGCAGGCGTGCGGCGCTTTCTTGTCATCTCGTCCATGGGCGCCGACCGGGACCCGCCAGAGGGGACCGACCCGGTCTTTGCCGCCTACCTGCGCGCGAAAGCGGCGGCCGACGCGAACGTGCAATCCCGCGACACCCTGGACTGGACGATCCTTCGGCCCGGCCACCTCACCAACGAACCGGGCACCGGCCGGGTGGCGCTGGCGCAGTCCACGGGCCGTGGGGACGTCACACGCGACGATGTGGCCGCCGTTCTGGTCGCGCTGCTGTCCGAACCCGGCACCATCGGGCGCACGCTGGAACTGATCCATGGCGACACGGCTATCGAGGAGGCGGTCCGGGCCGTCGCCACACGGAGCTGATCGCAAGTACCGGATCAGCGCAGCGGAATGTCGTGGCCGCGGCCGCGGTGCTCGTCCGCCCGGGGACCGAAGTAGCGACGATCGGACTCGTCGATCGTGACGTCGTTGATGCTGGCTTCCCGGCGGCGCATCAACCCGTTCTCGGCGAACTCCCACAGCTCGTTTCCGTAGCTGCGGTACCACTGGCCGGCGGCGTCGTGCCATTCATACTGAAAGCGCACCGCCATCCGGTTCTCGCGAAAGCCCCACAGGCTCTTGCGCAACACGTAGTCAAGTTCCTTCTCCCACTTGGCGCTCAGGAATGCGACGATCTCGTCTCGGCCCGTGACGAACTGGTCACGGTTGCGCCAGACGGAGTCCGCTGTGTAGGCGAGACTGACGCGATGAGGGTCTCGGGTGTTCCAAGCATCCTCGGCGGCTTGCACTTTCGCGACGGCACCGTCGACGTCGAACGGCGGGAACGGTGGTCGCGGCTCCTCCACATTGCTAGTCACGCCCTTTAGAGTGCCACGGCTGTCGCGCGTAAAGTCCGCCAAGTGGAGCTCGACCTCGATCTGCCCGCCGGACGGATACATGCACGTCGCTGGGGTCCGCGCGAGGCACCCCTCCTACTCTGCGTTCACGGACTGTCGGCGAATCTGACGGGATTCACCTATCTGGCCGACCATCTCGCCAGCCCAGACCGCCAGGTCGTCGCAATCGACCTCCGCGGGCGCGGCCGCAGCGAGGTGACTGAGCCAGGAACGTACGGGCTGGACAATCACGCCAGCGATGTCCTCGACGTCGCGTCAGCGCTGGGCGCCGACGAGTTCGATCTCGCCGGATGGTCGCTGGGTGCACTCATCACGATGCGCGTTGCACTGCAGGCCGGCACCCGACTGCGCAGCGCCACCCTGATCGACCACGCCGGGCCGTCGGACGCGGCCGCTCTGGTGCCGATCCGCTCCGGGCTGAACCGGCTGGACGCCGTCGTGGCGACACCCGAGGAGTACGTCCGGGCAGTCCGCGACGCAGGTGTGATCGATCCGTGGTCGCCGTTCTGGGACACGTATTACACCTACGAGTTACAGCAGCGGGTCGACGGGTCGTGGAGTCCGTCGACATCTCGTGCCGCATCGGAGGAGGACCTCTACCAGGAGTGGCCGCGGGAGTGGAGCGACCATTGGCGTGCGCTCACCATGCCGACTGTGCTCATCCGCGCCCTGCAACCGATCAACAGCGGACTGGTGGTTCCGGCAAGTGCCGTCGAGGCCCTGCATGTGACCAATCCCGCTGTCCGCGTGGTGCATACGCCCGACAGCAACCATTTCACCTGCATCGTCGACCCCATCACACTCGGGGCGGTCGAAGAGATCACAGGGGTGCGCCGATGACCGCACGACCGACAGTCGCGATCCTCGACGACTACCAGAACGTCGCCATGAGGATGGCGGACTGGACGCCGGTGTCCGACCGCGCCGACATCACGGTCTTCAATGACCACGTCGCAGACAACGATCGCCTAATCGAGCGCCTCACCCAGTTCGATGTCGTGCTCGTGATGCGGGAACGAACACCGTTGCCCCGCTCGGTCATCGAGCGGCTACCGCGGCTGAAGATGATCGCTTCGACCGGGCCGTTCAACGCCTCCATCGACATGGAAGCGGCGTCAGAACACGGCATTCACGTCGGAACCACCGGCGGCACGATCGCGTCGACCGTCGAGTTGACCTGGGCGCTGATCCTTTCGGCGTCTCGCAATCTGGCTGCCGAGAGCCAATCAGTGCGCAGCGGAGGCTGGCAGACGTCCGTCGGGCGCGAGCTGGCCGGACGTGTACTCGGCGTCCTGGGTCTGGGCAACATCGGAAAGCGCGTCGCGCGTGTCGGTGCCGCTTTCGGTATGGACGTCATCGCATGGAGTCAGAATCTGACCGAGGAGGCCGCGAAATCAGCGGGCGCGCGATACGTCGACAGGCGGCATCTGTTCGAGCATTCCGACATCCTGACGGTCCACCTCAAGCTGAGTGACCGTTCGCGCAATCTGGTTGGCGCCGATGAGCTGGCATTGATGAAGCCAACTGCCTTGCTGGTCAACACATCGCGTGGCGCGATCATCGACGAGTCGGCGTTGGTGGATGCGCTGCGTTCCCAATCGATCGGCGGAGCGGCGCTCGACGTCTTCGACACCGAGCCGCTGCCCGACGGACATCAGCTGCGGTCCCTTGACAATGTGCTGGCCACACCGCACATCGGGTACGTCGCCGACACTCCGTACCGAATCTTCTTCCGCGACGCGGTCACGGCGATCTCGGCTTGGCTGGACGACCGGGAGAAATGACTCCGATCAGCCAGTGCCCGCGGCGTGGGCAAATGCCCGCAGTTCACGCTCGATATCCGATCCCGCAGGCTGGTAAACGATCTCGGTGACGCCTTGGGTTTCCAGCCCGGCGATCTTCTGGGCGATCTCGGCGGCGGTCCCCGTCAGCGCCATCGAGCTCGCGATGGGTATGAGGTCCGCGACGTAGGGTTCGTCGCGCGGGTTCGCCTTCACCAAGTGTCCGGCGTGCACCGCGAGATGCCGTTCGTTCTCGGGGTACGCCTCGACCGCGTCCCGCCAGCCGCGTCCACCAGGCAGTTCGTCCACCGCCGCGCCGCCACGCTCGTACATGGCGTGGTAGAGCACCACCGCCGCGGGCCCGGCAGCGTCGGCCACCCGGGGTGAGGACAGCTCCTCGCCCTCATCGAGCACGGTGCCGAACGTCAGCAACGCACGCCAGTCGACCATGCTCGCCGCACCGGGCTGCGGAACCGCGGCCGAAAACACCCCGTCGCCGAGTTCGGCTGCCACCGCAAGGCCTTTCGGGCCGTCGGCGCCGATCAGAATCGGGACCTCCACCGGTCGCTCGGCCCCGAATCCGGGCATATGCAACATGCGCACAGCTGCGCCGTCCCACTGCGCGATCTCCCCGGCCAGCAATGCCTTGAGGCACCGGACGTACTCGGCCACCCGCCGCCACGGCATCGGCCGTGTCCCCATGGCCACCCTGCCCGTGAACCCCGAACCGATTGCGACGGCCACACGACCGGGAGCCTGCCCGGCAAGTTCGGCGATCGCAGCGGCGTTGACCATCGGATGGCGCAGGCTGGGCACCAGCACACCTGGCCCCAGGCCTATACGCGACGTGCGCTCGGCACACCGGGTCAGCACCATCCATACATCGGGATACAGCGCTGGAGAGTCATACAGCCACGCACGCCGATACCCGAGGAGCTCCGCCAATTCGACGTGCGTCGGGGTGTCGGATGACGTGGCGAATGCGCACGAGATGTCCATCAATCAGCCCGGAACGATCGAATCACCCTGCACCGCCACTGCTTTAGAGTCCAAGGGTTGAGTCGCAGGACCCTTGGCGACCGAGCCGTCGAGGTTGAACTCACTGCCGTGACAGGGGCAGTTGATGGTTCCGTTCTGCACCTCGGTGACCGCACAGCCCGCGTGCGTGCAGGTCGTGGAGAACCCGCGGAACTGGCCACTGGAGGGTTGGGTGATCACCACGTCGCCGACGATCACCCCTGAACCCACCGGTACGTCTGACGTCTTGGCAATCGCATTCGCGGGTGCACCCGAGCCAGGTGTGCCCGATGCCGGCGCCGATGCAGGCGCCGATGCGGGCGCGCTGTTCGCAGCCGGCTTCTTACCATAGGTCGTACACGCCGCAAGCGCCGCGGCGCCCAACGCCGCCGCGGCGACGAGGAACGTCTTGCGCGGGATGCCCAACTCGTCAACGTGCATTTAGAACACCACACCTTTCGTCTGGAAGAACCACAGCGCGGATGTCAGCCAAACGAAGACGAGCCCAAAGAAGAGCAGCCCTCCGGCGATCGGAATGACCCAGCCCGGTAGGCCTTTGCGCGTGAGCAGCAGCATTTTCGTCACGAACACGCCGTAGAAGAAGCAGCCCAGGATGGAGTGGGCGAGAACCCGATTGTCGTAGGACTGGAATCCGAGCGCATACAGGCAATGCACGACGACCGGCACAGTCGCCAGGACAGCCAACCGCCCGGACCACACGTGTGCGCTGCCGATCCACGACGGCGCCTTGCCTGGGAGTAGTCCGTACATCGCGAATGCCGAGAACAGCTGAAACAGCGCCAGCACAAGGGCAATCGTCGCCAACCAGGCCTTCACGGATGTGCCGCTGGAGAACCCGGCGATGTTGATCGCGTAGAACCTGGGGTCGTGCACCTTGGCGAACGCACCCAGTCCGACGGCGACGAGCGCGCCGATCACGACCGCGATCAACATCGCGGCACCGCCCGCGTTCGGGCTCGGGGGTGGCGGTGGTGCATACCCCGGTGGCGGTGTTGCATACCCGGGTGGCGGCGGCGGCGCGTACCTCGGCGGCCCCGGCCGACGTCCCGGTGGCCCCGGTATCCGGGCAGTCGGATCAAAAGACATCGCTATTACCTTCCACGCGGGTGGCGGTGATTGTCTGACCGTTGATGACAGCTGTCCCGCCGGTCGAAAGGCTTGGTGCCGGCGACTTCGTTCCGTCGGGCTGACGCTGAACACCGGTGACGCCGTTCTGCTGATCGATGATCCAACTCGTTCGATTGCCGTCCTCGAGGTAGACGTACAAGCCCGCCGGTGGTTGCGCGGGAGCAGCTGTGAAGTTCAGCTGCTCTTGACCGATCGCCAATGTGCCATCGACCTGGCCGCTGACCAGCCGGCCGTCGAGATGGCTCGTCTTGTCCTTATTGTCAAGGGAGACAACGCCATTCTGTGCCGGACCGCGGAGCCAGGACTCGACCTTCTTGCCGTCGCAGGCATACGCGATGGCCTTGTCGCCTTCGACGGTGATCTCCACCGTCATGACACCGTCGCTGGTCGGGATCTTGCCGACGTAATCCGCTTTGGCGGGAAACGCCTCCGCCGCCGGTGCAGCGGGTGTGGTCGACGACTGCGGGCTCTGTGACGCCGATGTGTTGGCCGACGACGCCGCCGGCTTTTTCGCAGGCGGGGACTCGTTGGCTACGTTCACCAGCAGCAACACGACCCCGAAAGCAGCGACTGCGCCCAGGGTCACGTATGGGCCTTTGACCTTCATTCCTGTCTCCTTGGATCGCGCACGCCGCCGCTCGTGACCATCGTCGCCTGTGGTTCGGCCTATCGGTGTAGATCTCGCATATTCGCCCGATCGCATTCTTTTCCGTCAGCACCATCTGCAGAACGGGCGGCGGCAGAAATTGGTTCAGCGCGAAGACGAAACGTCCGTCAAGAGGGCCAGACGCTCAGCGAGAGCGGTGTGAAAGTGCCCGATCGCGCTTTCGTGCGTGCCGAACTCCAGGAACGCGTTCGCACCGGAGCGCAGGCCGCGCTGGACACCTTCTGACATCTCATTGTCCTCCACGCCGCCGCGCGAGAGCAGGCTGTTTCCCGCGGCGCCGTTCGATTCGGCGCGCGAGAGACGCACGTGGTCCGCTACGTCTGCGGCCGCCATGAAGTACAGCGTGACGGTGGTGTGTCCGACGTCGACCGGGTCGATTGTGATCACGAGCACGAGATCCGGGAAGGTCACGAACATCACGTTGGGGAACAGGTGGTACACATACGTCAGGCGCGCGTCGACGGTCCACATGCTCTCCGGCCGGTCACGCAGACGCTCAATGTTGCGGAATGGGAATGTGATTCGGCTGTTCGGACCGAATGTTTCAATGACGTTCAGATCGTCGTACTGCAGGGGATAGAAGGTGTTCTGGTGCGTCGTACGGATGTGGTAGCCCTCCAGGAACTGCTCGACAAGGACCTTCCAATTCATCGCGCGCTCAGTGGATTCCGCGAACACAAGCTGCGCCGCGGGCGGCAGTTTGGCACGCCACACGCTCCCATCCATCAGCATCGCGGACTGCTCGGTGGAGCAGGCACGCAGCGAGCTCGACTCGGCACGGCTCAGCGGATCGATCACCACGAGTCCGTCCGCTTCTCGGCTCGCCACCTCGACCAGGCCGCGCCCCGACGGCTCCAGGTCCGGAAAGGCGTCCGCGCGTGGAACGTGCGCGAGGGAGCCGTCCAACCGATAGGTCCAGCCGTGATAGCGGCACACCAATGAACGCGCACAACCACTGCCGTCGACAAGAGTCATACCGCGATGTCGGCAGGAGTTGCGGAATACGCGCACTTGCTGATCACGCCCGCGCACGGCGAACAGGGGAAC
Organism: Mycobacterium sp.; assembly: GCA_032159965.1. Classification (GTDB taxonomy): domain Bacteria; phylum Actinomycetota; class Actinomycetes; order Mycobacteriales; family Mycobacteriaceae; genus Mycobacterium. The sequence goes on along the minus strand of JAVHWG010000311.1, from coordinate 1,577 downwards.
GCCGAACGTGACTCGTTCGATGTAGTCACCGGGATTCGGGACCGCCGCTGCCGGAACGAAGACGCTCGGCATCGACCGCAATAGCCGTAGTTCGTCGGCGAATCGACCGGGATCAAGGTAATTGTCGACCGGTTCGCGCCACGACTCGCCCTCGTCCGTGGTTCCCGCGTCGATATGGGCAAGGACACGGCGGGCGATTTCCACGTCGTCGGCAACCACGGACTTCGTGGGCGAGGCCATGGGTGTCTGTATCACAGACGCCGCGGGAGGTTCACCGTCGTTTCGATGCGGTGAGGATTAGTCCAGTCGGGTGACCCGACCGGCGTAAGCGAGGGCCGTCTCGTACGTGTCGACGTTGTCGCGGGATATCTTGGCGTGCACGGGGCGTTCAAGCAGGAACCGCAGGATCGGGTTGTAGGCGTGATAGGTCTCGTGAAAGGTGAGAACGGTTGTGCCGTCGGGCTGTTCCTCGAGCTCGTGGTACCCCTCGGCACGGGACCAGAGCGGCTTCCCGACAGCTGTGTACCGCGACAGCTTATCCAGCTTCGCCTCGGTGACCGTCTCCCACGACCGCCCCTTGCCGCCGGACAGCAAATACTTGGGTACCTCGAAAATGCAGGTGCGCACCAGGCCCTCGCCGGCTTCGTCGCCTTCGTTCAGGATCTCCATGCTTCCGGTGGGCCACTGGAGCACTCTGGGCTTCGGTGCGTTGGCCGGCACCCGGGGGTGAAGCACACGCCACACCTTCCTCGGCGGCGCGTCGACGTGGAAGCGCACTGTGTAGGACCTCATCAGTTCTCTCCCCAGCTGTTCCAGAAGGTGATGCTCTCCGCCGGTGGCCTCGCCGCCGGGCGGAAGTCGGTGCCGATCGTGTACGCGACCGGGAACAGCGCGGCCTGCGTGACCGTGTCGGGAATGCCCAGCAGCTGCGCCACCTCGCGCTCCTTGGCAAGATGCATCGTCGTCCACACCGATCCCAGACCGCGGGACCGAAGGGCGAGAAGGAAACTCCAACCGGCGGGGATGATCGACGCCCACGCCGATGCCGCCACCAGGAGGTTGCTGCCGTCGAAACGACTGTCCAGACAAGGGATTACGTGAACAGGAACCTCGGCGAGGGTGTCGGTGAGGCTGAATGCGCTCTGATAAACACGCTGCGTCTGCGGGTCGACGGCGCTCTCGGCCGCCTGCGCAAGGTATTCCGCGCCGATGCTGCGGTAGATCTCGGCAATGCCGGCTCGCTTGTCGGCGTCGGTGACGACCAACCATCGCCAATCCTGGGTATTGCTCGCTGTCGGCGCCTGCATGGCGAGCCGCACGCATTCGAGGATCACATCGCGCCCGACGGGGCGGCTGAGGTCGAGGCGCTTGCGCACTGCACGGGTGGTCGTCAGCAGTTCGTCGACCGAGGACAGGTCCATCCGGGCCTCAGACACCTATTCCGCGCGGCTGGTCGACCCTGGGCACGGTCGGGATCATCGGAGCCCACCGAGGAAGCCGGCCGGCATATCGGGTCGTGCCATGCGCGAACTCCCTGATGTGAGGACCGTTACCCTAGTGAGGAAACCAGATTCTCG
>JAVHWG010000305.1:0-3331 GCA_032159965.1 Mycobacterium sp. | reverse complement strand
AGCGGCGTCTGGCGCGGCGGCGTGAGCGGCAGGCCCGGCGTGAGATCGGTCACTTCAGCGGTGACGTCGAGTCGTCGGAACTGGTCATTGCACTCATCTCCCTACACCGGTATCGCCCGGTCAGGTTCATACGGTCGACGGCTCAGCCGTCCTCTCAGCACACTCCTGTGCGCTCCCGCGCGGTCATGCCCAACCTACCGCAGGGAATGGGAATTGCCCCGAGATGATTTGTATAGCTAACATATGTGTTTTAGGTGTTTGCGGCCGCATATGGCCGTACTCGATGCGTAAAGCGATGACGGATGACGACTGAGATCGAGATGACGAAACCGCCCCTTCTGGCTGACGACGAAGACGCCGCGGAGACAGAGACCGCCGATCGGCGTCGGCGAATGGACCACGACCACCCGCACTACAAGTGGGTGGTGCTGTCCAACACCACGTTGGGCGTCCTGCTGGCTGCGATCAACGCCTCGATCGTCCTGATCTCACTTCCCGCCATCTTCCGCGGCATCGGTCTGAATCCGCTGGCGCCCGGCAATGTGAGCTATCTGCTCTGGATGCTGATGGGCTACCTGGTGGTGACGGCCGTTCTCGTCGTCCCGTTCGGCCGACTCGGCGACATGTTCGGCCGGGTCAAGATCTACAACTGGGGCTTCGTGGTCTTCACCGTCGCGGCGATCGCCCTGTCCTTCGACCCGTTCCACCTCGGTGGCGGGGCGTTGTGGCTGATTGGCTGGCGCGTCATTCAGGGTGTCGGTGGCGCAATGCTGATGGCCTCGTCGTCGGCGATTCTGACCGACGCGTTTCCCGCCAACCAGCGCGGCATGGCGCTCGGCGTCAACATGGTGGCCGCCGTCGCCGGCTCCTTCCTCGGCCTGTTGATCGGGGGCGTCCTGTCCGAGTGGCACTGGAAGGCCGTCTTCTGGGTCGGCGTACCGATCGGCATCGCGGGCACCATCTGGAGCATTCGCTCGCTGCGCGAACTCGGCGTGCGCACGCCAGGACGCCTGGACTGGGCGGGCACGCTGACCTTCGGGCTGGGCCTGACCGTTCTGCTCGTCGGCATCACCTACGGGATCCAGCCGTACGGCGATTCCAGCACCGGCTGGACCAGTCCATGGGTGCTCGGGTCGATCGCCGTGGGGTTGGCCTTGCTGGTGGCGTTCTGTTTCATCGAGCTTCACGTCGAGTCCCCCATGGTCGACATGCGGCTCTTCCGCTCCGCATCCTTCGGCATGGGCAACCTCGCCGGGCTGATGTCCTCCATGGGTCGCGGTGGCCTGCAGTTCATGCTGATCATCTGGTTGCAGGGCATCTGGCTTCCGTTGCACGGCTACAGCTTCGAATCCACCCCGCTGTGGGCGGGCATCTATCTGCTGCCGGTGACCATCGGCTTCCTTGTGGCCGCGCCGATCGCCGGCTCGTTGTCCGACCGCTTTGGCGCGCGGCCGTTGACGGTGGGCGGAATGCTCTTGATGGCAGTGTCCTTCGTCGCACTGCTTCTGATTCCCGTGAACTTCGACTACTGGATATTCGCCATCCTGGTGTTCCTCAACGGCCTCGGCGGCGGCATCTTCACCGCGCCCAACACCGCAGCGATCATGTCGAGTGTGCCTGCGGCCCAACGCGGTGCGGCCTCGGGTGTGCGGGCGACGTTCTTCAACGCGGGCAACTCGCTGTCGATCGGGATCTTCTTCTCTCTGATGATCGTCGGGCTGGCCAACACGTTGCCGTCGGCCATGAGCAATGGTCTTCAGGCCCAAGGTGTTTCGCCGTCGGTCGCACACGACATCGCGAACCTGCCCCCGGTGGGGAGCCTGTTCGCAGCGTTCCTGGGCTACAACCCGATCGGCGAACTTTTGGGCGGATCGGGAGCGCTGCAAGCTCCTGGCGTCAACGCCGACGTGTTGACGGGCAAGACGTTCTTCCCCCAGCTCATCACCGAGCCATTCCACTCCGGGCTGAGCGTGGTGTTCATCGCCGCAGCGGTGATGATGGTGATCGGCGCGATTGCGTCGCTGTTCAACCCGGGCCGATACGCCACCACACCGGACGCAGACAACGTCGCTTGAGCTCCACCGCCTAACGGATCAGGGCGCCGCGCACGAAGAACTCGTCCAGCTTGCGCACGATGATGCTGCCCACCGGTAGCTGGGCCGCGATCTCCAAGTTGTCGTCGGCGATCTCCTCGGCCCACGCGAGCGGCCAGCCGCCATCGGGAAGGCTGGTGCTGAAGGCCAGCACCACGTCGTCGCGGCTCATTTCGGACTCGACCACCATTGCCGTCGTCGTCGCCCGGTGCGACGCCGCGCCTGCGAAACCCCGGCCGCATCCGCAGGGGCCTGCGGGATCGTGGCGGTCCTTCGGGCACGGATCCTGAATCCACACCAGTTCACGTTCGACGCAGTAGTGATAGTCATCGGGACTGGTGCCTTGGGTAAGGCCCGTCGCGACAAGGATTTTCACGCTCTTTGCTCCTTCGGCATGTTGGTCAGAACGGTGGTGTGTCGTCGGTGTCTGGTGGCGGTTGGGGGCGGGGTGGTGGTTGCCAGTCGTGGCTGATGTGTTCGTCTTCGGGTGGGTCGTTGACCCAGGGGCACCAGGGGCTGGTGCTGGGGGCGCCTTTGAGGACGAGCAGGGTGCGGCGCATGGTGTTGCGCCATTGGCGTTGGTCGATTTCCTTGGCGCGGGCCTGGTTGATTCGCCGTGTTTCGGCGTTGGCGGGGCGGAGGTCCTTGAGTGTGTCGCGGGCGGCTTGGGTGCGGGCCCACTTGTCGAGTAGTCGGCTGTTTCGGTGCGGGGTGGGCGCGGTGCAGGCGCGGCGCCGTAGTTGGGGGAACAGCTCCGCCCCGGCGGGTGCCACGCGGTAGGTGCGCCCGGTCGGTGAGGTCCACACCACGGTGCCGTCGGGGTGCTGGACCGTCTGCCAGCCGTCTGCCCCGGCGTGGAAGGTCTTGAGCCGGTGGTGTTCTCGGCACTTGGGGTCGAGGTTGGCGCCGATGGTGGGTCCGCCGGCGGCGGGGGTGGTGTGGTCGAACGGAACGCTGTGGTCGAGGTCGGCGCGCCAGGCGAGGCGGCTGCAGCCGGGAAACGAACACGTCAGGGCGCGGCACCGGATCCAGCGGTCCTGGGTGCGGGTGGGTTGGTAGCGCCGGGCTTGCTCGTCGGGGACCTCGGGTTCGGTGAGCTGGCGCAGGGCGGCGGTGGGGGCGAGGTCGCGGACCTGCTCGGCGTCGATCACCCCGTAGCCCTGCAGATACCCCGGCTGCGCACTGGACCCCTTGAGGGTGTCCTCGCTGGCGATGACGTTGATCACGAACCGCGACCC
>JAVHWG010000293.1:0-6491 GCA_032159965.1 Mycobacterium sp. | reverse complement strand
CGGCTTCCGGAAGGACTGATCTGAGATGAGCCGTTGGTTGATCACCGGATGCTCCACCGGAATCGGTCGCGAGATTGCCCGCGCCGCGCTGGATGCCGGACACCACGTGGCGGTAACCGCACGACGGATCGAGACGGTGAGCGACTTCGCCGACGAATTCGGCGACCATGCACTCGTACTCGCGCTTGACGTCACCGACGCCGAGCAGATCTCGTCGGCGGTCCGCGCGACCGAGGATGCGTTCGGCGGGATCGACGTGCTGGTGAACAACGCGGGCAACGGCTATCTGTCCGCGATCGAGGAGGGTGAGGACGAGAAGGTTCGAAAGTTGTTCGACACGAACTACTTCGGGGTGGTCGACACGATCAAGGCGGTGCTGCCCGGCATGCGTGCGCGCCAGTCGGGTCACATCGTCAACATCTCTTCGATGACCGGTCTGGTGGCCAACCCGCCCAACGGCTACTACTCCTCGACGAAGTTCGCGCTCGAAGCACTCACCGAGGCCCTCGCGCAGGAGGTCAAACCGTTCGGCATCAAGGTGACCGCGATCGAGCCCGGCGCGTTCCGCACCGACTGGGCAACACGTTCGATGTGGGAATCATCCACCCCGATCGGCGATTACGACGAGAACGTCGGCACCCGAAAGACTCTGATCAAGGAATTCGCCAACCACTTACCCGGCGACCCCCGCAAGGTCGCCGAGGCCGTGCTGAAAGTGGCTGCCCTCGACGACCCGCCATTGAGGCTGCTGCTCGGCCGCGACGTGTTGAAGGCGGTGCGGGACAAGCTCGCCGCGTTCTCCGCATCGATCGACGAGTGGGAAGCGGTCACCAAAGACGTCAACTTTCCGGCAGGAGAATAGCCATGGGTAATCTCGACGGCCAGGTTGCCTTCATCACCGGCGCCGCGCGCGGAATGGGCCGCGCGCACGCGGTGAAGTTGGCCAGCGAAGGTGCCGACATCATCGCGCTGGACATCTGCGCCGACATTGCGAGCACCGGTTATCCGGGAGCGACGGCCGAGGACCTCGCCACAACGGTCACCCAGGTCGAGGGACTGGGCCGGCGGATTGTGGCCCGGCAGTCCGATGTGCGTGACGGCGAGGCGGTCGACGCCGTCGTCGCGGAGGGCCTTCAAGAATTCGGCCGCCTCGACATCGTCATCGCCAACGCAGGCGTCATCCGGATGACGGACTCCGACGAACCTCGCCGGACCTTCCGCGAAATCGTCGAGATCAACCTCATCGGCGTCTGGAACACGGTTGACGCGGCCATTCCGGCACTCGTCGCCGGCGAGCGCGGCGGATCGATCGTGCTGACGAGTTCCACTCAGGGGATCAAGGCATCGGGCACCGAACGACCGGGGTTGCAGGCGTACGCCGCATCCAAGCGCGGGCTGGTGGCCCTCATGCAGGGCTGGGCCATGCAGCTTGCGCCGCACTCGATCCGGGTGAACACGATCCACCCCAGCGGTGTGGCCACCCCGATGATCATCAACGAGACGACGGTGGAGTTGGCCGCGGCCAACGACCCATGGCTCGCCAGCCAGCAGAACGCGTTGCCCTTCGCGCTCGTTCAGCCCGAGGACATCGCCACCGCGGTGGCGTGGTTAGTGTCGGACGCGGGCCGGTTCATCACCGGCACCTCGTGGCCGCTCGACGCCGGATTCACCCTGCGGAGCTGAGCACCCGACTAGGCTGCCCTGGTCCGGCATAGGAGGTCAGCGGTGCGTGTTCTGATTCGTACGATGGCGGTCTCGCTGACCGCCGGATTGGTGCTCGCCGGATGCGACCGGCCGGCCGAACAACCACCGAAGCCGAAGGTCGGCGCGTGGGGCGTCGACACGTCCGGCATGGACAAGTCCGTCAAACCGGGCAACGACTTCTTCGACTATGTCCTGGGCGGGTGGGTCAAGAACGCAAAGATCCCTGCCGACAAGCTCTGTGCAGGCGTCAATCTGGAGATCCAGGACGACCTCGACAAGGACCTCAGGGCGATCGTCGAGTCTGCCCGAGACAAGCACGCGCCCGCTGGCCAACCGCCGCAGCAGATCGGCGACCTCTACGCGTCCTACATGGACGAGGCGCTGCTGAACAAAAAGGGCGTCGAGCCCGTCCGGCCCCTGCTCGCGGCGGTCGACGGCATCACCGACAGGGCCGGCCTCAATGCGGTCCTCATCTCGTTCAACGGCAGAACTCAGGTCGACGACCCGTTCCCGGTGTCGGTGGACATCGACCCCAACAAGCCGACCCGCTACATCCCCAGCATCTGGCAGGGCGGCCTTGCGCTCGGCGAGCGCGACTACTACGTCAACAACGACCCTCAATCGGTGGACCTGCGCAACAAGTTCGTCGCGCATGCGGCCCGGCTCCTCGGACTCGCCGGTTACGGCGACTCACAGCAGCTCGCCGAACAGCTGCTGGCCCTGGAGACCAAGCTTGCGCAGGTGCAGCTGCCCTCCGACGAAGCCCGCAACGTCGAGACGACGAACAACATGATGGCGCGCGCGGACGTCGAGAAGCTCGCCGACGGCGCGCCCCTGCGCGAGATCTTCGACGTGCTGAAGGTGCCCGCGAACTCCGACTTCCAGGTCGGCATGCCCGACGTCCTGCACAAGACCGCGGGATTGTTCGCCTCCGAGCCGATCGACGCGTGGAAAGCGTACTTGCGCTACCACGTGCTCGACGCATACGGCGGTGAACTCTCCACGCCGTTCTCCGATGAGCTCTTCGACTTCTACGGCAGAACGATGAATGGCACCGAGGAGCGCGCACCGCGGGACGAGCGTGGCGTGACCCGGGTCAGCGGTGAGCTCGGCGACCCGGTCGGGGAGCTCTACGCCGACGCCCATTTCACTCAGCAGACACGCGATAAGGCGCGCGGTCTGGTCGAAAACCTCCGCAGCGCGTACGGCAAGCGCATCGAGGCGGCCGCGTGGATGGCGCCCGAAACCAAGAAAGAGGCGATGGCCAAGCTCGCCGCCCTGGTGGCCAAGATCGGCTATCCGGACAAGTGGAAGGACTATTCGTCGGTTTCCATCCACACGGACGACCTCGTCGCAAACGAGAACAACCTTGCGGTGTGGGGGTGGAACGACCAAGTCAGCAAGCTGGGCAAGCCGATCGACCGCTCCGAATGGGGCATGAGTCCACAGACCAATAACGCCTACTACTCCCCGCGGCTGAACGACATCGTGTTCCCGGCGGCGATCCTGCAGCCGCCCAACTACGACCCCGCGGCCGACGCTGCCGCGAACTACGGTGCGATCGGGGCCACCATCGGCCACGAGATGAGCCACGCATTCGACGACCAGGGCCGCAAGAGCGACAGCGTCGGCATGCAGCGAGACTGGTGGACGCCTGCCGACGCCGACCGCTACGTGCGCGAGTCGGACAAGCTCGTCGCGCAGTTCAACGGCTACGAACCGCTGCCGGGCAACCGCATCAACGGCAAGCTGACCCTCGGTGAGAACACCGCCGACCTGGCCGGCCTGCGCATCGCGTACGACGCATACAAGTTGTCGCTCGACGGCAAGCCCGCGCCCGTGATCGACGGTCTCACCGGCGACCAGCGTTTCTTCATCGCCTTCGCGGCGAGCTGGAAGGAGGTCTGCCGGCCCGAGTTCGAGCGCAACCTGCTGGTGTCCGATGTGCACAGTCCCGCCAAGTTCCGGGTCAACGGGATCGTGCGGAACATGGACGAGTGGTACGCCGCGTTCGACGTCAAGCCGGGCGACTCGCTGTATCTGGCGCCCGAGGACCGTGTTCGCGTCTGGTGACAGCTTGTCGCGACAAATACCGCGACTCGATTCGCCATTCAGAGAAACGAGCGGTATGGTCCGCGCGCCGGTTTGCTGCAGTTAATCGTGGACACCCGGTATGAACTGCGACGGAGCCGCCGGTATTTATGTCTCCGCAAATGTATTCCGTGCAGAAATCTCGGCGGTGCGGCGTGCGCTGCCATTATCGTGACCGATCTAACATGCAAAATCGCACATTAAATGGTCGCAACGTGATCGTCGTCGCATAATGACGAACTTAGAATTGGGTCGGGGTCGCGCGCAGCCGGCATTCGCCGATGCGTTTGCCGAGGTCGCAGATGCTCCGGCCGCCTTTTTGAGTGATTCACATCCGTTAATGCCTGAAGTTGTGAACGGCATCACAAAGTTTGTCGGTATCTCCAATTCTGTTAGCGTTCGGCCCCATGTTTGCTCTAGTAACGGTTATGTCGTTAATCCACCAGGTATCGGGCACTCCGTATGTTTCTGGTGGGGATTCGCCTCGCGGAACCGATTGTTCGGGCCTGGCCTCGTGGGTCAGCAATGCCGCCACCGGACGGCCGACATTCGGTGATCGTTTCCATACCGCTAACGAGGAAAATGCACTGCTGGCCCGCGGTTTCCAGTACGGGACGCAGCCCGGTGCCCTGGTGATCGGCTGGAACAGCTCCCACACCGCGGTGACCCTGCCAGACGGTACGAACGTGTCATCCGGCGAGGGCGGCGGCGTTCGGATCGGTGGACAAGGTGCCTACCAACGCCAATTCACGCACCACATGTACCTCCCGATGTCTCCTGAGGCGACGGACGCGTTCAACGCCGCGATCGAGGGCGAGGCAGCCCCAGACGGGCCGGCCGACGCGCCGCTCGACGCACCCGAGCTGGCTCCCGAGCCGGTTCAGGTCCCGGGCGACGCACCCGCCCCTGTCGATGACGCCCCCGCTCCGGAGCCCGCGCCGCCTGCCGATCAGGCGGTCTGAGCCGGGCCCAGCGGATCTTTCAGTGCTTGGCTTTCTTGCGACGCCGATTGCCGATCCAGCCTCGGTGCCACAGGTACCACACTTCGAATAGCACGATGACCATCATGATCAGGCACACCAGCCAGAACCCCCACGCGCCATGGATGCCCGGGATGTCATCGAAGTTCTGACCGTAGAAACCGGCGACGAACGTCGGGATCAGCACCAGCGCCGCGACGATCGTCAGCGCCTTCATGATCTCGTTCTGCTCGTTTCCGATGCGGGCCTGCAAGTAGTCGCGAAGCCCGCTGATCTCGTCGCGGACCACGTCGAGTGCCTCCGCGACATATTGAAGCCTGTCGTCGGTATCGCGAAGCATCTCTTCGACGTCATGCGGAAAGAGCTCAGGCCCGGTCAGATCCTGACCGCAGATGATGTTGTGTACCGCCTGCTTGGTGGGAAGCAACGACGATCTGACGTCGTGGAGGTCGCTGCGGAATCGCTGCAACCGCTTGCGGAACTCCTCGGCGTCGGCTGCCCGGTGCGGGTGACTGTCGTCGAGCGCGTCCTCGATCTCGTTGATCTCGGAGCCGAATCCCTCGGTCAGCTCCGTGAACGCCCAGGCGATCTCGTCGACCAGGAAGTACACCAGCATGCCGGGCGACCGGTTCGAGCATGAACGGAGACGCTTGGTGACGGCGTCGAACGTCAGAGCGGGGCGCCCGTCGGGCGGGTCGTCGACGGTCAGGACGCCGTCCCGCGTCGCCAGTAGCCCCACCTTCCGCATCCAGATGGCGTCGGCGTCCGCGTCGAGGACAGGTATCAGGAAGATCCCCACGACATAGTCGTCCTCGATCTCCACCCGGCTGCGCAGGCCATCTCGGATCCAGCGTCTGAGGTGATCGAGCTGGTCGGCGTTGAACCGACCGGCCGTCGGTTCAAAGGATTCGAACGCCGACCTGCTCATATGGACCCAGGCTTCGGCTACCGCCTGCACCTCGGCGACGTCTGTCATCACTGCCTCCTGTGTCCGCACATCCTCGACAGCGCTCATTGTTGCGTCCGCGCGGGCGTTCCGCCCCCGACATGCGCATTTCGCCAGGCAGCAGACGACAAATTATCCGAACGTTCGCGGTTTCGGAGCACTGATGGGGGGCTACCCACTAGCGTCGCAGATGCAAGGGGGTCAGCTGTGATCACATCACTGGTAGTCATCTACCTGTGCGGATGGATGTTCACGACAGCAGCGGCACTGACCGCGGCGCGGGCGCTGACTGACAGCAGCCGGGTGCCGGGGCTGCGCGGTTACGCACTGACAAGCGCCATAGCCGGTGCAATCTGGCCGCTGCTACTGGTGGGTGTTGCCGAACTTGGCGCGCTGATCGGATGCACCAAGACCAAATCCAGATCGCTTCGCGTCTGACGCGGGCCGCTACTGGCTCTGCCGGACCGTGCTGTCGCGGTCTGGCACCAGGACATTGCCGGGTCCGTAGTACACGTTGGAGAGGCATCCCGGAATGTTGGTGCAGTTGGTCAGCGTCTGCTGGCTGGGTGCCCCTCCGCTGATCCCCGGAGTCATCGGTCCGACGTTGCAGTTGTCGACGACGGGGGCGCCGATCTGGAGCACGTTCACGTTTACCGACCCCGGGCAAGCGAGAGGCTGTGCCGTGGGCGAGTCCGCGAGCGCGAACCCGAGCGGAATCCCGAATGCCGCCACCGAAAGTGCACCGATCATGACTCCGCGAACTGCAATAT
>JAVHWG010000262.1:0-13544 GCA_032159965.1 Mycobacterium sp. | reverse complement strand
CCTTGATCAGGAGACTCGGGCGGACATTTCAACTTCGCTGGTTGCTATTGACGACCCTGTTGCCGCCGATCAGCTTAAAGAGATGAGGTCGCGCAACGGTCAGCTTGGCATCGAGCTATTCGACGATGAGTGCATTCAGGACCCCTATCCTTTGTACCGACGAATGTTGGACACAGCGCCGGTGCATCAAATTGGCGATTCCGGGTTCTATGCGGTGTGCAGCTGGGACGCGGTCAACGACGCCATCGCTCGACCCGAAGACTTCTCCTCGAACTTGACCGCGACGATGACGTATCAGCCTGGCGGCGAAGTGGGTTCGTTTGAGATGGAGGGATTAGGCGGAAAGAGCCATGTGCTGGCCACCGCCGACGAGCCCACGCACGCGGTGCACAGGAAAGCGTTGCTTCCGCAACTGGCAGCCAAGCGGATTCGCGCGTTTGAACCGTTTATCGCTGAAACCGCCGAGCAGCTTTGGAACGCCCACTCGGGGCACCGGAGCATCGAATGGATGAGCGCCATGGCAAACCGATTGCCAATGATGATCGTCGGGCGGATCATCGGTGTCCCGGACACCGACATCGACAATCTCGTGCGGTGGGGGTATGCCGCGACCCAGATGGTCGAGGGTCTCGTCAGCCAAGATCAGCTCAACGCTGCTGGCGTCGCCGTGATGGAACTCGCGGGCTACATCACCGATCAGTTTCGGCAAGCCGCAGCCGACCCGCAGGACAACTTGCTCGGTGATTTGGCCACGGCGTGCGCATCGGGTGAGATGGAAGAACTCACCGCGCAGGCGATGATGATCATATTGTTCAGCGCCGGTGGCGAATCCACTGCGTCGCTAATCGGTTCCGCGGCTTGGGTTTTGTCGACTCGCCCTGATATCCAGCAGCAGGTCCGCGACCAACCGGAACTGCTCGGCGCATTCCTTGAGGAGGTACTGCGCTACGAACCGCCGTTCCGGGGCCATTACCGCCACGTGGTGAGTGACACGACACTGTGCGGTGCGGACCTTCAAGCGGGGTCACGCCTGCTGCTGTTGTGGGGAGCGGCTAATCGGGATCCGTCACACTTCGACGATCCCGACCAGTTTCGATTGGACCGCCGCGATGGGAAGGGTCACATCACCTTCGGCAAGGGAGCGCACTTCTGCGTCGGAGCCGCGCTCGCTCGGTTGGAAGCCCAAATCGTGCTTGGTCAACTCCTTGAACACACGTCGAAAATCGAAGCCGCTGATACTGGGCGCTGGCTGTCCAGCCTCCTTGTACGGCGCCTTGAACGCCTGGAACTGGCCTGCAAATAGTTCTAACCCCGTATCCGGATCACGTTGCCGCCGTACGTCGGCGTTGCCGCATAGGCGGGTTCGATTCCCGTCATCTGCTCCGCAGAGCGAAATGTCGTGCCAGCGGTTCATTGACCGCGCTATCCCGGCCCGTCGACAACTTCTACTTGGCCGGTCGCGTCTCGGTCTTCCGGCAGCACACCCATCTGCTGCTCGACGACGTAACCGGTCATCACGTAGGTGTTCCTTTCAAACCAATCGCCGGACGTGGCGCGCTTCCACGTCGCAGGCGTGCCCGCGTACAGGCCCGGCACGCCGTTCTGCGCCGATTTCGCCGTCATGGTCGAGTGTGCGGCCACTATCGACCGGTCCGGCACCTCGGCACCCTTCAACAGAACCGCACCGCTACCTACATATGCGTGACGGCCCACCGTGATGCGACCCACCGTCTGTCGGTCATTGCGAAAATCGGGTTCGTGCGTGTGAAGCAAGCACCTCTGGCCACCCACTGTGCCGAATGAACGGACGATAATCGTGCCCGAGCAGTCGACATAGTTTCTGCTGCCGAGTTTGGCGCGCACCCCGAGAAATAGTGTGCCGCAGTCCGCGTCCGACGCCTGGTAAGTCGGGTGCGCCGAAACCCAGTTCCATGATTCGACGAGGGAGTAATCGTCCAGCCATACGTTGCTCAGATCGCGAAGCACATTGAGGAGTCCGATCCGAACGTGCTCTCCGACATGGACATTGGCTACGCCAACCACGATCGTCGGCATGATGCGGGCAGTTCGCGACACGTCGTGCCCACACCATCGCAGCAGCGCGTTCTTGATTCCGATGGGCGGTAGCAGCCAGCCTATGAATTGCGCCGCCTGTCTCAGGAGGCCGCGCTTGCCGTTCCTAACCGACTGCAAGAAATCCAGAGCCCCTAACTTCCCCCCACCAGGTGCGGAAACGCTATCACCTCGGACCCGCAAGCACAGGACTCATTGCGCGCCGCCCGAATGAATCAGTGACCGAGGTCGTCCCAGCACGTCAGACCTGTGTATTCGAGCATTTCGGCGCGAGTCAACTCGAGTTTGGGCGCCCAGCCAGGTGGCTTGCGGGCAATCAGCCGCCACGAGTCTCGGGTGTTCGGAAAGACAGCGGTGAAGGCGAGGTACGGCCAGAGCAACCACCGTGGCACTCTGCGGAGCCCCTGGTGCCACCCCTTCACCTCGACTAGCTCGAGGCCGAGAGACGACGCAAGCTTGATGCAATCACCTCGCGTGTATTCGCGGAAGTGTCCTCGATTGGGGATCGGGGACCAGTAATAGAGCTCGTAGGCGGAGTGGCTGGTCTTGCCGCAGAGAACCGCAATACGTTTGCGAATATTGACGTGACTCGGGACGGTGAGATACAGGTACCCGCCGGTGCGGACGCGGCTCATCATCTCCGAGAGGAGGTACCGCGGTGAGTCCGGCAGATGCTCGACCATGTCGTGCGACATCACCATGTCGAATTCGCCATCGGTCGGCGGTATCTCGCCCTTCAACAGGATGTACTCGATGCCCATGGATTCGGCGTATTTCAGGATCCGTTCGCGGGCTCCGCTCGTGTTGTGCCAGAGGTCTCCCAAGTCGTCCATCGCCGTGCACTCGTACCCGAGCGCGGCAACCACACCGGTCTTGTCGGCGGGGCCTGCGCCGATATCCACGACGCGGGACCCGCGCGCCAGAAAGCGCGAGACCTGGCGCCCTACATCAATCTGGTTTTTGTCGACCTTGATGTAGTCGGGGAAGGGGAACTTCTCTTGAACTTGACGCCAAGCGGCCTCGAGTTCGGCATCGCTTGCGGCCATATCGAGCGACCATAACAAAATACCGCGGTCCGCGATCCCCTGCGCCGCGTCTTTGACCTGAGCCGATGCACAACGATCGACCTCCTTTGAGTCAACGAACAGGCTGACAACGCCGTCGTTGTGAACGGAAGCGATGACGGGTTCGACTCCGTCATCGGCAGTACCAGCGCGGCCGGCCGGCGTCGTTCGGTAGCCGGTTCCCTTATCGCTGCCCGCCGTGCGGAAGCGGCACACCCGGGAACTTTGGCTACGCTCCCAACCGTCTCGACCCCTCGACAAGACGGCCGGGGCTGCCTAGGAGGCAGTGTCGCGCGACGACGCCCCGTCAGGAGCTTGCTGTCTAGCGTGGCGGACCATCCGCTCGCTAAGCCGAATGAGCGGGTCCTCGTGGCCCCCCGGCATGGTGTACGCCAACGCGCGCAGCTCGATGGCAAAGCCGTACAGATCCCGGTTCGAGGACTCAGCAGTCATGAAGCGACCTCCTTCCTGTTGGACTGGAACGAACGACGTTCGGTCAGCGCGGCAAAGCGTGCGAGGACCACCGCGTCATCGCCGCGCATCGCTACAGGTTTGCCGACTTTCGCGTACAGGGTTGCCCCGGCCAGCTGCCGTAACTCCCCGATCGTGTCGGCGTGAAAACGAGCGACCGCTAAAAGTGTTTCTTCTGGCCTGAACGCATTGACAACGCCGTCATACGCCATCGAGGTGACCGCATCTCGGGAGCAGCCGAGCGCGCTTGCGAATGCCGTATTCGCGAACAAGACGGCGCCGCCGTCAGATACGGCCACACAGGGAACCGGGAATCGCTCGAGCATCCGGAGAGCAGACATCTCGTGCGGTGATGCCATCGCAGGTTTGCGAGGCGGCCGATGAGGGCGGCGCTCCAACGTGATCAACCTTTGGTGCGCACCCGCTGTTTTTCCAACGAGCGACGATCAGAGTCGGCGCGAAAGCGCCCGCTGAACGCGGCCGTCTGCGGTTGTCCGCAGAAGCTTGATTGTCTGTGCTCACCCTAGCTGCCGGGAATCAATCACACCAGACGACAAGTCCGTTGACCGTTGCAGGGCCAGGCATTGCGGTACTCACGGGCGACGCAAGGCGTCGAAGATTTCCCCGTAGTGCAGGTGCGCCATGAAGTGCCCACCGGAGCGCAGACAGAGGCTCGCGCCGGGAATTCGGTCCGCCATCGCGGCGGGCCAATGACGATCTACGAGTTCGTCGTCGCTTCCGGCCCATAGGTCGACTCCCACAGCGAGGTCCTCCGGCGCGAATCCCCACGGTCGCATCCACGCCCGGTATTCCTCGACGACACCGGCTGGTCGACGCAGGGCCTCCCATGACATCAGTGCGAATGTGTCGAAGCCCTCGTCGCGCAGGACGGCGCCATCCGCGACACCCAGATCGCGTGCGGCCAGCCGGCCGTACATGGTCGGGGCAGATCGCGCCACCAGGCCCATCGCCCGGAAACATTGCCGGGCAACCCATGGCGACCGCTCGGACAGCCGGGTGAAGGCACGGTCCATCGCCGGCAGATCATCGAAAACGCCTGGCTCGGTGAGCGGCAATGCGCCCGCGATGATCGCCACGCGCGTCGCCCGGGGCCTCAAGGCATGGCCGATCGCAGCTGCGTACTGCCCACCCATCGACCATCCCATCGCGGCGAATCGGTCGACGCCGAGCTGGTCCAGCAGCTCCGTGACGTCGTCAGCCCAGTCCAGGACGGTGCGGCCGGGTTTGGAGTCAGACAATCCGATGCCGGGCCGATCCGGAGACACCAGCCGGACTCCGGCCTGCTCGGCGGCCGATGCGGCAGCGGCCACATCGAGTCGGCACGCGAGGCCGCCGTGCGCGTTGACGACGACAAAGCCGTCCGGATTGCCGAATTGCGCGAACCCCATGCGCCGTCCGTCCCGTAGACGGATGACGTGATCGTTGCCGAGATCAGCCTTGCGCATTGCGCCTCCCCGGCCACGCCGTTCAAGGGTTCGCTGTAGGGAATCACCTGATTCCTCGCATGCCCTGAAACCAAACAATTACCGCACCAGACCATCACACGGAAAAGCTCCGGAGGGAACTTCAATGAGAACCAGCTCAGTCACCACCAAAACGAAATCGACGATCGCCGCCTCGGCGATGGCGGTCGGCGCCCTCGGATTCCTGATACTGCCGGCCGCGCACGCGGACCCGATGATCCCGCTCGCCCCACCTTCGGGTGGCTGCACCCAGTTCAGTTTCGCGGGCGATATCAACATCGTCTTGGGCAGCGGTAACCGCTTCGTCTTCAGTGGTTCCGGAACCAGTGTCGACAGGACGGTGACGTTCATTCCCAACGACGGCACCCCCAACAGGAGCGGGACGATCACCGGTAATATCAAGGGCCGCAATGTCTCCATGCAGACGATCGTGGGCAAAGATATAGCGAATTTCACCGGCACCGTCGATGATGCGGGCATCGCGCGCGGCAGCGTTTCCAACAAAGGGACCTCGTTCACGACGGTGTCGTGGGACGTTCAGCAGCCGCTTCTATGTGCCGACGCCGCCAAGCCTGACCAGAAGAAGCCGACCGCAGCAAAAGACACCGACGGCGACGGGCTGTCTGACGCTGACGAACTCAAGTTCTTCACCAATGTCTTTCTGCCGGATACCGATTTCGATGGCGTGAGCGACGGCGACGAGATCAAGAACCGCACCAACCCGGTCAACGCCCTGAGCAAGTGAATGCCGGTCATCACCCCGCCGCGACGGCGGGCTTGCGCGACTCCTGCGCAGTGAGCTCCGCCTTCGAAGGTTCCTCGACTGGCGGCACCAGGTGATCGTCGACCATCGTCTGCTCGTCGAACGGATCCTTGCCGTCCAGGACGTCGTTGAGCTTCTTGTAGTCGACCGTCTTCGTCCACGCTCCGACCACCACGGTGGCCACCGCGTTACCCGAGAAATTGGTCACCGCACGGGCTTCCGACATGAAGCGGTCGATGCCGACGATCAGGCCGATGCCGTCGAGCATGTCCGGGCGGTGTGCCTGCAGGCCACCGGCCAGAGTGGCTAGGCCGGCGCCGCTGACGCCCGCCGCACCCTTCGAAGCGACGATCATGAACACCAGTAGGCCCAGCTGCTCGCCGACTGCCAACGGGTTGCCCATCGCATCGGCGATGAACAGCGCCGCCATGGTCAGATAGATCGCGGTGCCGTCGAGGTTGAACGAATATCCGGTCGGCACAACGATTCCCACGGTGGCGGGCTGGACGCCGGCGTGCTCCATCTTGGCTATCAGTCGCGGCAGAGCCGACTCCGACGACGAGGTCGCGACGATCAGCAGATACTCGCGGGCCAGGTATCGGACCAGTTTGAAGATCGACGTGTGCGCGACGAAGCGAAGCACTGCACCCAGCACACCGAAGACGAAGATCGCACAGGTCAGGTAAAAGGCCAGCATCAGCACGCCCAGTTGCACCACCGCTGCGAAACCGGTGTCTCCGACCACCTTGGCGATCGCTCCGAACGCGCCGATCGGTGCCAGCCACAGGATGCCCGCCAAAATGCGGAACACCAGCTTCTGGATGATCCCGACTGCCCGCAGTACCGGTTCGCCCGTCTTACCCATCGCCTGCACCGCGAACCCGACCAGCAGAGCCACGAACAGCGCCTGCAGGATGTTGCCCTCGGTCAGTGAGGACAGCAGCGACGTCGGGATGATGTTGCTGATGAATTCCATCGCGCCGCCTTCGGCGTGGGCCTTCTGGGCGAGCTTGGCGCCCGCGCCCGGGTCGGCGGCGATGTTGAGCCCGGTTCCCGGGCTGATCAGGTTGCCGACCAGAAGGCCGATGCCGAGCGCCACCGTCGACATCACCAGGAAGTAGGTCAGGGCAATTCCGCCCACCTTGCCTACCGACGCGGCCTTCCGCACCGATCCGATCCCCAGCACGATGGTGCAGAAGATCACGGGCGCGATCATCATCTTGATCAGGCTGACGAACAGCGTGCCCAGCACGCCCAGTGCGGAGCCGACATCAGGTGCAAGGAGTCCGACGCCGACACCTGCGATCACCGCGACGATGACGGCGATGTAGAGCCAGTGTGTTCGGTCCCGCTTCTTGGATGGCGGTGCAGTGCCCGCCAGAGCGGTTTCGGTTTCGGACATCTTGAGACTCCTCGGGTGGGTTCAGCGCTGCGGATGATGCAATGGTCGAACCCGACGTGAGCCAAGTCACTAATAAGTTCATTTCTTTCACCAGGAGGTGTCCCAGTGCCGATCAGGAACCGGGGCGCTGCCAGCGTCGCCCGCGAGTTGTTCGGTTGGCAGCTGGCGCTCCTACTCATCCTGATCCTGGGCGCAGGTGCGGCCGCGGTGTTCGACGCGAGGCGTGACGCCGACGAACTCGTCCGGCAGAAGGTGATCGCGGTGACGGAGTCGGTGGCCCGCATGAACTCGACTGCTGCGGCCATCGCGTCACCGGACCCCACCGCGATCCTGCAGCCGCAAACCGAGGCCATCCGCAGGGCTACTGGCATGGACTTCGTCGTGGTGATGGCGCCCGACCGCACCCGATTCACCCACACCGACGTGTCCCGGATCGGCGGGCAGTTCACCGGCAACATCGACCGAGCGCTGGCCGGTGAGACGTTCACCGAGACGTACGCCGGGACCCTCGGGCCGTCGATCCGAGCGGTGGCCCCGGTCCGGGACACCGCGGGCCGCGTCGTGGGTCTGGTGTCGGCGGGGGTGACCCGCGCCCGCATCGGGCAGAGCGTGCTTTCGACATTGCCGGCAATTGGCATTGCAGTCGGCACCGCCCTGCTGCTGGCGTTGATCGGTTCCGTCGCGTTGGAGCGCCGGTTGCGCCGCCGCACGCTGGGCCTGTCCTTCCCCGACTTGCGTGGGCTCTACGAACAGCGTGAAGCCGTGCTGCACGCAATCGGGGAGGGCCTGCTGGTGTTCGACAACCAGGGACGCGCAGAAGTCGTCAATGACGAGGCGCGCCGGCTGCTCTCGCTGACGCCGGGTCCCGTCACCCGCGCGCAGTTGCCGGGGTCGCTGGGTGGCGCGGGCGCCGGGGTGTTGACCGACGAAACTCACGTCACTCCGCACCGAGTGCTGCTGGTCAATCAGCAGACGGTCCACTGGGGCAACCGAATCATCGGCACCGTGATGACCTTGCGGGATCGCACCCACCTGCAACGTGTTTCGGGCGAGTTGAGCTCGGTGACGCAGTTCGCCGAGTCTCTGCGGTCGCGCGCCCACGAGGCCGACAACCGATTGCACACCGTAATCACGATGGTGGAACTGGGCCGTACCGACGATGCGGTACAGTTCGCGACCGCGGAACTGGCTGTGTCCCAACAACTCATCGACCGGTTGATGTCGACTGTGGCAGAACCTGCCCTCGCTGCCTTGCTGCTCGGCAAGATGAGCCAGGCCCGCGACCACGGTGTCGAACTCACAGTCACCGACGATTCGGCTCTCGACGATCCCGCAACGATGGTGCTCACCCAGGGTGAAATGGTGACGCTCGTCGGGAACCTGGTGGACAACGCAATTGACGCGGCGCGCGTCGAGCCGCCCGGCTGGGTCGAGGTCACGGTGCGCGGCACGCGGGACGAGCTGTCCGTCGCCGTCGCCGATAGCGGACAGGGCATGTCGTCGGATGCCTTCGAGCAGGCGAGGATGCGAGGCTACTCGACCAAAGCCGGCGAGCGGGGCCTCGGGTTGGCGCTGGTTTGGCAGGTGATCGCCGGGCACGGTGGCACCATCACCTCGGAGAACACGTACGGATCGGTGATCACCGCGACGATCCCGTCAGACGCGCCCGACCGCGCCGCGGACCTACCGCGATGATCCGGGTGCTGATCGTCGAGGACGACCCGCTCATCGCCGCGGCTCATCGCGAATACGCCTCGCGTGTACCGGGTTTCATCGTTCACGACGTGGTGGGAACCGGCAACGGTGCGATGCGCGCGGCGGCGGCTGCGGTGGCGGACGGCAATCCGATCGATCTCGTTCTGCTCGACATCGGACTACCCGACGCCAGCGGGATCGACGTCGCGTCCGCGCTCGGCGGGATCCGGCCCACACCCGACATCATCGCGATCAGCTCCGAGCGCGACCTGTCGGTGGTGCGCTCTGCCGTCGCCCACGGTATCGCGTTGTACCTACTCAAGCCGTTCACGTTCGCCGCCTTCCAGAACAAGCTTGAGAACTACCGCCACTACCGTGACGCCCTCGGATCCGGTGGGGCTGCCGCGGGCCAGCACGAGATCGACCGCGCGATGAACGCGCTGCGCACCGCCGACCCACGGGTGTCGGCCCGCAAAGGGGTCTCAGTGGACACCCTTGATCACGTCGTGCGCGCGCTGCGCGAAACTGCGGGCGGAGCCAATGCCTCGGAAATAGCTGCGCAGCTTGGTATTTCGCGTGTGACTGCTTGGCGGTATCTCGAGCGCCTTGCCGACGACGGGACGGTCTCCCGGGTCACCGAATACGGGCGTGCCGGCCGACCGCAGGTCAGGTACGTACTGGCCAGGAAATGAGAGCGCGGGCATATGTTGGTGCGCCGGCGATTGCCCGAACGGGCAGTACCGAGCCGAACGCGGCCCGTAGGATCGGACCCAGAACCCTGCTGTCGACGTGGCGAGATTCCGATGACACATGACCGGACGGTCGATGCGACCACCGGGGTCCCGACTGCACCGGCGACCAAAGCGGTCCGCGACACCGCCTCGCCACGGTTCTCGAGTGTGATCGCCCTGCAGCGGGCTGCGGGGAACAAAGCGACCGCGAAACTCCTGGCGTCGAAACAGGTTCAGCGGACGCCGAACCCGGTCGTACAGCGCGAGGGCGAGAAGAATCCGGCCGACCTGACGGGCACGGTGTTCGAAAAACTCGACACCCAGCTGCAAGCCAAGCTCAAGGACAAAGAGGTTTTCACGTGGTCCCACCCGACCTTGGCCGAAACGCTGAATGAGCTGTCGAATGCGTCGGTAGCCACCATGGCTCGAATCGGTGCCATGATCACAGCCACGGCGCCGTTCCTCTGGAACCACGTGAAGAAAATCGGTGGGGGCGGGTGGATCACCGACAACTTCGGAATGGGCTTTGCCTGGAAAGACAATGGGGCCCTTGCGGACGCGCTGGCCGCCAGCGACAACTTCTGCAAAGACAACCCGATCACCGCGAAGTACTACCACGGCACGACGAGCGCGTTCCGCCAGATCTCCGCCAGCCCCGGCGGGGCGTCCATGCACGTGGTCACCGAGGGCCATACCGAAGTCCACATCGACGCCCACCAGCCAGTGGAAGGCAAAGAGACGAAATGGCCGTGGGCGGGTCAGTGCAATTACGACCTGTCGGCGTGGATGAGCCATGCCGGGGATGTCGGAGGCGGCGGCGCTTCCGGTGCGCGAGGCACTGCAGTCGGACGATATGCCGTCGCCCGAGACAACGTCACCGCGGCGCGCAAGGACGCGTACTACCGAAAGGACAAGGACGAGGATCAATTGGTCGAAGCGGACGCCAACCTGACGGCGATCTCGATGGTGGTGCAGAAGTACGCGGCGATGGGCGCCATGGTGGGCAGCGAGTGGGAGGGCGACCAGGAGATGCTCAAGGACGTCGTGACGATAACCAAGTTGCAGCATGCCGAGGACCTGATTCGGACCGTCAACATCGCCCAGAGCGAGCGCACGCCTTCAGAACCCGTGTACCCGTGACCCTGCGCTGCCGGCTGTTAAAGGCACCTATTCGACATCGCCCGCCAGGGTCGCCACGTGGTCGTCGACGTAGGTGGACAACTCGCGCGGCGGCCGATGGTAGTCACCGCTGCGCACCCGCCGCTTCGGCAACTCGACCTTCGGAAGTTCGACGTCGTAGTAGTCGAACGATGACAGCAGATGGGAGATCATGTTCAGCCGCGCGTGCTTCTTCACATCGGACTCGACGATGAACCAGGGGCTCAGCGGTGTGTCGGTGTGCACCATCATCTGGTCCTTTGCCCGCGAGTAGTCCTCCCACCGGTAGACCGATTCGAGGTCCATCGGACTGAGCTTCCATTGCCGCACAGGGTCGTTGAGCCGGGACCGGAACCGCCGCAGTTGTTCGTCGTCGGACACCGAGAACCAGTACTTGCGCAACAGCACGCCGTCCTCGATGAGCATCTGCTCGAATATCGGCGTCTGGCGCAGGAATAACGCGTGCTCGGAGGTGGTGCAGAAACCCATCACCTTTTCCACGCCGGCGCGGTTGTACCAGGACCGATCGAACAGCACGATCTCGCCCTTGGCGGGCAACTGCGCGATGTAGCGCTGGTAATACCATTGCCCCCGCTCGCGATCCGACGGTGCGGGAAGCGCGGCAATCCGGGCGATGCGCGGGCTCAGGTACTCCGTGATCCGTTTGATCGTTCCGCCCTTGCCCGCGGCGTCGCGGCCCTCGAACACGATGACGATGCGGGATCCGGTGTCACGTACCCACTCCTGCAGCTTCACCAATTCCGTTTGCAGCCGGAATAATTCGGCCTCGTACACGTCGTTCGGGATCTTGTTCTTCTTGCGTTTCTCAGCGCTTTTCTTACCCACCTATGAATCCTAAGTGCCGCCGGGACATCCCGCCGGGCAACGCCGCCGCTCCGCCGCGCGCGCTTCACCTCCCAAGGGGAGCCGGTTCCAAGAGTCCGCCAAGGATCCGCCAAGGCGATCGCCGCATTCTTTCGTCACCGACCCCAGCCGGGGTCTTATGAGGAGCGCTGATGATCATGCAGGACGTCTACGACCCCCGCCGGGTCGTCGAGGGCGTTCGGTACACCGAGCGGACCGTCACCACCCACGACGGGGTTGCATTAGCGGTGCGCGAGTACGGATCACGCGCTTCGGCCGACCACACCGTGGTGCTGCTGCACGGGTTGTGCCTCGACCAGTCGTCCTGGGACCTCCCGCTTCGGGCGCTGTTGCGCCGTTGGGGCAGCAAGGTCCGGGTCCTCACCTACGACCATCGCGGTCACGGACAGTCCGGCGACGCTTCCATCCGCACTTATCGGATCGATCAGGTGGCGCGCGACCTCGCCGACGTGCTGTCGGCGATGAGCGTCGAAGGTCCCCTCACCCTGGCGGGCCACTCAATGGGCGGCATGATCGCACTGGCATACCTGAGCATGCCGGCCGCGCAGCGCCCCACCAGCCCAGTCGGTCTGGTCCTGGTCGCCACGGCCGCAGGCAGACTCGCTGAACGCGGCATGGGGCGGCTACTGGCCGCACCGGGCGTGCGGATGCTCAGCGGGCTGCTGCAACGCGTTCGGGCCGACACCGCCGAGCGCGTGATCCGAACGCTGGCCCCACCGGTATGCGCCGCGTTGGCAGCCGGTTTCGGCGACGACGAACGCTCGACCTTTCGGTCGTTGTCGGCCGGCGTTGTCGGTGGCAGGGCCCTCATCACCGCCGCCGGTTTTCTGTCCAGCCTCCGCGACTACGACGCCTATCGCACGCTGGGCGCCATCTGCGCTCAAACGACGATCATCAGCGGCGAAGGCGACAAGCTCACCCCGCCGTCGCATGCCCGCGACATGGCAGAAAACATTCCTGGCGCCGTCCACACCCATTTGGCGCACGCGGGGCACATGCTGCTTGGCGAGGTTCCCGACGTCGTCAGCGCCGCCATCACCGACACCATCGAGTCGGAGCTGATCGTCGGTGGCGACCGGGATTTGGCCGATGTCGACACGGCCGCCCAGCTGCTGTCCACGCTGCGCTGACCGGACGGCCACCTCCAAGAATCCGTCAAGAATCCGCCAAGCCGTCCATCGGAACCTTTTCGTGACCGGCCAACAGGGCCGCACACACATCAGGAGCCACGACATGACGAACCGCGATCGCGAAGAGGGGACCGCCGAGACCACCTGGATCTCAGCACCGACGATGCGGTCCGCGGACTTCACCGTGCAGTCCGCGGAGACCACGAGCCAGCCTGTGGAGCCCACCGCTGCCTCGGCATGGTCGTCGAGTCCGCTGGGCAACCCCGGCGGATACGAAGGCCTGCAAGGACCGCCGCCCGACTACTACTCCGTTCATCCGGCGACGTCGGCAACCGCGATGACGTCCGTCGGCAAGGGTCCGATGGCCGCGACGTTGATCGGTGCTCTCAGCGCCGGTGCCGCGCTGGGTGTGGTCGTCTTCGCCTACGTCAGCCTGGATGAGCCGCACTCGGTGGCTGTTGCACCCGGCGCGGTTGCGTCGAAGACCACACCGGCCAAGATCCCTGCCTTCGCCCCCGCCGCTAACACGCCCGCTCCGCCGGCCGCGGCCCCTGACAACGGGCCTTCCACTGCCGCTCCCGCTCCGGTGATCGCGCCGATCAGCAGTCCGGCACCAGCGGTGTATCCCCATCCGCCTGCGGTGCAGCCCGGACCGCCCCCGCCACCGCCGCCGGCTGACCTACCGCCT
>JAVHWG010000184.1:0-4138 GCA_032159965.1 Mycobacterium sp. | reverse complement strand
GAGTTCAAGCCGCCTAGTCAGCCCGCACGGCATCGGAGATGCAGTGAGATGCACGCGCGATCCGTCTGATTGAGACTCGACGTCGGACTCGATAGGTGGGGCTAGGCATAGAACCAGCCCCCGCACGGATGGACCAGTAGGCGCATTGGAGACGTAGGCACATTGCGGATCTGCGGTTGGCTCGCGGTATGTGGCGCGTCCTGCCGGTTGCGCATACGCTCTCGCGCATGCGGACCCTGCCGGTCTTCGACGGAGTCGCGCTCATCAGTGCCCTTGACGTCCAACGTGCTGACCGAGGGTTGGGTTGGAACGAGCTCGCCAACGAACTCTGGACGCAATCCTCGGAACTGAACGCGCACCTGTCGGATCATTCAATGTGCCCGGGAGCGCTCGTGAGAACCGCGAAGCGCGGAACGATGTCCTGTCAATACGCCCTGACCATCCTGCGATGGATCCGCCGCGCGCCGGAGGAGTTCTTGGCAGGTCCCCTTGTCGATGTAGGCGACGTTCGGTTGCCAGAGGCGGGCGCGGATCGTCGCCTTCGCTGGGACCTGAGTCAGGTATACGCAGCGCTCAATGAGCAGCGCCGCGAACGCCGACTGACGTGGTCAGAGTTGGCGGAAGAACTCAACTGCACGCCGAGCCGGTTGACCAACCTGCGAACTGCTCGTCTGGCCGACATGGACCTCACGATGCGCATTACTCAGTGGCTCCGGAAACCGGCCGCGGATTTCGTACACCCCGCGAACTGGTGACTTGCCCGGCATATCAGCTGCACGTCACCACCATGGCCTAGGCCGCGCTCCTTGTAGCTCGTCCGCTGCTCCATGAGCACGCCAGCGACGGCGGCATCAACCCACGGAAAGTGTTCGTGGGTGATTGACCACTGGTCATCCATCCGCCGGACGCCACGGTCGAACGCACCCACACCACTGCGTCCCGCCCACTCCTGCGCGTGCCACTGCCGGGTGGAGCATGTGCGCGAAGGCCACGTCGCCGCTCACGGCGACGCTCAGGTCGTGGGCCTCCAAGCCGATGTCGCCTGGTACTCGGCAAACCTCCGCTGGAAATTTCGACGGACCCCGTCGGCGCCGATTACGCCGATTGCGCTCAAGGCCGGCCGTGACGATGAACTGCTTGAGCTGCCGGCCGCCCAAGGCCGGGTTGGCTTCCTCGGCGACGTCGGCAGTGTCCTGGAGTCGACCGCCTCCAGCGGGGTCAGTTCGGCGTGGCGCTGTCCATCCTGCTGGCACTTATGCACCAACGGCGCCAGTCCCGCCGCACCTATTCCCAAACATGGTTCTGTCCTCCGGTAGCCACGCCCACGGCGAGCCGCATGGGCGGTGACCCTCATGCGAGTGAGGCGACGATCTCCAGCTCGACCTCGACGTGTCGGGCGACCAGGCCTTTGCCGCCAGTGACACCGAAGGCGTACCGGTCGAGGCAGGTGCTGGTGGTGAACTGGAAGCCGTCCGGCGTGGACTCCGGCGCGAGGGCCAGGGTGACCCGCTGGCTGGTGCCGTGCACGCGGAGGATCCCAGTCACGGAGTCGGGCGTCACCTCGCGGCTGGTGAACAGGATGTCCGGGTGGCGCGCGATGTCGAGGTACTTCTTGGAGCGCAGGTCGTTGTCGCGGCGGGCGTTCGCGGTGTCGACGCTGGCCGCGTCCATTATGACGCTCACGGTGGAGCGGGCGACGTCGTCGGCGACAACGATCGTGCCTTCCCGCACGGTGAACGTGCCGCGGACCGGAAGGAGACCGAACATCGCCTTGTTGACGAACCGGACCGTGCTGCGGGCGGGGTCGATGCGGTAGGCGGCTGGGGCGATGGCTGGCGTGGTGCTCGCGGTCATGGCGGTGTCTCCGAGTTCTGGTGGCCGGTGGTTCAGTGGTACGACGACACAACCCGTCGGAACGTGAGGCGACGGGCCAAACTCACAGTTCGGTTCGCTGTCTCGTCGAACTGTGAGGGCAGATGCGATTTAGGGAGTCGTCGACACCATGACCACTCGATCCGAGCCAGGAGACGGCCGGCTCGATCCGAGCCTGAGCGCGATCATGAGCGAGCGGCGTCAGTTGATCAATGTCGCGTACCGGCTGCTCGGCTCTCTGGCCGAGGCTGAGGATGTCGTACAAGAGACGTACGCCCGCTGGTATGCCATGTCCCGACAGCAGCGGGAAGCCATCGACTCCCCCGGCGGCTGGTTGACGAAGGTCGCCA
This sequence comes from Mycobacterium sp., assembly GCA_032159965.1. Classification (GTDB taxonomy): domain Bacteria; phylum Actinomycetota; class Actinomycetes; order Mycobacteriales; family Mycobacteriaceae; genus Mycobacterium. Next base: position 1,916 of record JAVHWG010000184.1, on the reverse strand, counting down.
GTCGCATCTGCCTCGACCTGCTCGGCTCGGCCCGGGCGCGGCGGGAGCGCTACGTGGGCGAATGGATCCCCGAGCCGCTCCCCGACCGTACGGAGTGGATCAATGGGCGCTCCGGCGGCACCACCGTCGACCCGGCCGACCGAGTCACCCTCGATGAGTCGATCAACATGGCCTTCCTCGTCGTGCTCGAATCGATGACCCCGGCCGAGCGCGTCGCGTTCATCCTTCACGATGTCTTTCGCTACTCCTTCACCGAAGTGGCCGAGATCGTCGGCCGTACCCCGGCGGCATGTCGCCAGCTGGCCTCGTCGGCCCGCCGGCGCATTCACCCGTCCCGGGCTCCCGCGACTCCGACCCCCCAGCAGGCCGGCATCGTCAGGGACTTCAAGCGGGCATGGGAAGCCACGGACATCAACGCCCTCATCGGCCTGCTCGACCCCGACGCCACGACGATCGCCGACGGTGGCGGCCTCGTCAGCGCCGAACTGCGCCCAATCGAAGGCGGCGAGCAGGTCGCGCGCGCCCTCATCGATATCGCCGGCAAGGTACCCAACCTGACGCTCCTGGAGCGTACGGTCAACGGCCAGCCCGGTCTGGTCGCTCAGCAAGACGGCGTCACCGTGACGGTGATGGCGTTCGACATCACAGGCGACCGGATCAAGCACATCTGGGCAGTACGGAACCCCGAGAAGCTACGGCCGTGGACGAACGGCTGACGCGCGTCTGCAGCGGCGCGCCCTGTTCAGCTACCTCCACGTCGGCTCGTTCGACGACTACGTCAGCATCATGGACCTGTTCACGGCAACGCTGCTCGCGGACCTGTCCGCGTCCGAAGTCGCCGCGCAGCTGGCCGAGCTCGGCATCGACATGACCGCCGACGACTTCGTCGTAGGCGCCCGTGATGCTGGGTCCGACTCCGACCCCAGCCGTCTGCGCCCCGAATCGTCTCGCCCTCGGACTGCTACCCCTGGCGCTCGGTCGCGCCGAGCACCACCCCTAGCCGCTGCCCTCCGTCCGTAGCTGGGGGTCAGGTGGCTTTGGTGAGGGTGACGGCGGTGTCGTCGAGTCGGAACGATGTTTGCAGGGAGTTGTTCTCGGTTCCGGTCCATTTGATGGTCACGGTCTTGCCGGCGTAGGAGCTGAGGTTGAGCGTGTGCTTGATGTAGCGGGTGCCTCTATTGAGGTTCGACAGAGACGTCTTCTTGGTGCCGTTGATGGTGAGCGCGAGTCTGTCGTGCACTCGGGTGGTGTGGTCGGCGCTGGAGATCTGCAGGTAGTAGGTGAGTGTCGCGGAGCAGCCTGTCGGGATCTTGACCGCTTGGGACAGGGTGTCGGTGCGGGTGGTGGCGGTGCCGTCGAGGCGGGCGAGCCGTTTGCCGGTTCGCGCGGTGCTGGCGGTTCGGATGATGCCGCTGGTGTGGCTCCATCCGGTCGCGCCGGATTCGAATCCGGGGTTTACCAGTTTCTGCCCGGTGCAGTTGCTGCTGATCGTCCAGGTGAAGGTGGCGGCGGCTGAGGACTTGGTGCTGTCGGTCGCGGTGACGGTCGTGGTGAAGGTTCGGGGGGTTGTGGGCTTGCCGGAGATACGCCCGGAGGCGTTGATCGACAGCCCGGTCGGCAGGCCGGTGGCGGTGTAGGTCAGTGCCGCACCGCCGGAGTCGGCGGCGCTGATCTGCAGGCTTGTCGCGATGCCGACGGTGCCGGTCCGGTTGCCTGGTTTGGTGATGGTGACAGTGTTCTTGGTGGTTGCGCCGGTGCCGCTGGAGCTGGTGCCGTTGAAGGCGGCGACGCCGTTGGGTGTGCCGAGGCCGGTCGGGCCGTCCCAACCGGCCGCTGCCGTGCACAGCAGCGTGGGCGAGCAGGTGCCGTTGTTACCCGAGGTGACGTCGTACAGGTTCCCGGTGTGCGCGTACGGG
>JAVHWG010000122.1:0-3450 GCA_032159965.1 Mycobacterium sp. | reverse complement strand
GAGTGGGTTCCCGACGACAATGACCACCCGTTGAGGTTGCTCATCTACACCTCGGGCAGCACCGGCGCGCCGAAGGGTGCCATGTACCCGGAACGATTGGTCGCGAATTTCTGGCGCAGGTCGCGCTGGAACTGGGGCGGGTCGAGCACAGAACCGTTGATCACGCTCAGCTTCATGCCGATGAGCCACGTGATGGGCCGAGGCATCCTCTACGGAACGTTGGGACACGGCGGTACCGCGTATTTCACGGCCAGGAGCGATCTTTCGGCGTTATTCGAGGACCTGGCGCTGGTGCGCCCCACCGAACTGAACTTCGTGCCGCGGATCTGGGACATGCTGTTCAGCGAGTTCCAGAGTGAAGTGGACCGCCGGTCCGTCGACGGCGGCGATCGCGCGGCACTCGAAGCCGAGGTAATGGCGGACATGGCGCAGAACCTGCTCGGCGGACGGTTCGTCGCGGCGATGACGGGTTCCGCACCGATTTCGGCCGAGAACAAGGAGTTCGTCGAATCCCTGCTCGACCTTCATCTGGTCGAGGGCTACGGCTCGACCGAGGCCGGGATTGTCTACATCGACGGCCAGGTGCGTCGCCCGTCGGTGTTCGATTACAAGCTGGTCGACGTCCCCGATCTGGGTTACTTTCACACCGACCAGCCGTATCCGCGGGGCGAACTGCTGGTCAAGACGCAGGACATGTTCCCCGGCTATTACAAGCGACCCGGGGTCACCGCCGACGTGTTCGATCCCGACGGCTACTACCGCACCGGCGACGTGGTCGCCGAGGTCGGTCCCGATCAGCTCGTCTACCTGGATCGGCGCAATAACGTGCTCAAGCTCTCGCAGGGCGAGTTCGTCACCGTGTCGAAGCTGGAGGCGGTGTTCGGTGACAGCCCGCTGGTCCGGCAGATCTACGTCTACGGCAACAGTGCACGCTCCTACGTGCTTGCCGTCGTCGTGCCGACCGACGATGCGTTGAACCGAACTGACGGCGACGTCGAGTCGCTGAAGCAGGCGATCAGTGAGTCGCTGCAGGACATCGCCAAGGATGTCGGACTGCAGTCCTACGAGATACCTCGTGACTTTCTCATCGAGACAACGCCATTCACCCTCGAGAACGGTCTACTCACCGGAATCCGCAAGCTGGCGCGGCCAAAACTGAAGGTGCACTACGGCGATCGCCTGGAACAGCTCTACGCCGAGCTGGCCGACAGTCAGGCTAACGAGATGCGCGCGCTCCGGCAGGGCGGTGCTAGCCGGCCGGTGCTGGAGACGGTCATCCGGGCCGCCGGCGCGCTGCTCGGGGCGGCGGCCAGTGATCTGACACCCGACGCCCATTTCACCGGCTTGGGCGGAGATTCGTTGTCGGCATTGACATTCGGCATTCTGCTGCACGACATCTTCGATCTCGACGTGCCGGTCGGTGTCATCGTCAGCCCGGCCAGCGACCTGCGGTCCATCGCGAACTACATCGAGACCGAGCGGACGCGGGGATCGAAGCGGCCGACCTACGCCGCAGTCCACGGCCGCGCCGCCACCGAGGTGCACGTCGATGAACTCGCGCTGGATGAGTTCATCGATATAGACACGCTGGCCGCCGCCTCGACGCTGCTTCCACCCAGCGCCGAGGTACGGACCGTCCTGCTGACCGGCGCGACCGGATTCCTCGGCCGGTATTTGGCTCTGGAATGGCTGGAGCGGATGGATCTCGTCGACGGCACCGTGATCTGCCTGGTGCGGGCCAAAGACAACGAGTCGGCTCGCGAACGGCTCGACACGACCTTCGACAGCGGTGATCCGGAACTGCTACGTCACTACGGGGACCTGGCCGCCGATCATCTCGAGGTCATTGCCGGAGACAAGGGAGAGGCGAATCTCGGTCTGGATCAACAGACGTGGCAGCGGCTGGCCGACACCGTCGACCTGATCGTCGACCCCGCGGCACTGGTCAACCACGTCCTCCCGTACAGCGAGCTGTTCGGTCCCAACGTCGTGGGCACCGCCGAGCTGATCCGCATCGCGCTGACCACCAAACAGAAGCCGTTCACCTATGTGTCAACCATCGGTGTAGGCGACCAGATCGAACCATCAACGTTCACCGAGGATGCTGATGTGCGGGTGATCAGCCCGACCCGAGAGGTCAATGACAGCTACGCCAACGGCTACGGAAACAGCAAGTGGGCCGGCGAGGTGCTGCTAAGGGAGGCGAACGAGTTGTGTGGCCTGCCGGTCGCGGTCTTCCGCTGCGACATGATCCTGGCCGATACCACGTACGCGGGTCAGCTCAACCTGCCGGACATGTTCACCCGGTTGATGCTCAGCCTGGTGGCCACCGGAATCGCCCCCGGCTCGTTCTACGAACTCGACGCCGACAGCAACCGGCCACGCGCGCACTACGACGGACTGCCGGTCGGCTTCATCGCGGACGCGATCTCCACCCTGGGAGCGCAAGTGGTCGACGGGTTTTCGACCTACCACGTGATGAACCCCTACGACGACGGCATAGGACTCGACGAGTACGTCGACTGGCTGATCGACGCCGGCTATCCGATTCAGCGCATTCCCGGCTACGAGGCCTGGCTGCAACGGTTCGACACGGCGCTGCGCGCGCTGCCGGACAAGCAACGCCAGGCCTCGCTGCTGCCGCTGCTGCACAACTACCAGCGACCCGAGAAGCCGGTGCGGGGATCGATGGCGCCGACCGACCGATTCCGCGCGGCGGTGCAGGACGCGAAAATTGGCCCGGACAAGGACATTCCACACGTAACGGCGCCGATCATCGTCAAGTACATCACTGACCTGCAGCGGCTCGGACTGCTATGAGTAGACCGGCAGAACACTGTCACCGGGCACATGCAGCCCGAACGGGGGCTCTTCGCCGACCGGCCAGGTGCCATCCTGCAAGCTACGACCCGCCGTGCGAGCCCTCTGCAGGGCACGCCGCGCCACCGACAGCTGTTGAGTTTCCCAGCCCTTCAGTCGATCTGGGATGTGCTGTGTCGTGACGCCAAGCAGCGCGGCGCCCAGCTGCCATGCATCGTCGGCTGCCTTGGCGGTGCCCACACCGATGTGTGGCCGCAGAGCGAAGGCCGCATCGCCGATCAGGCAGCTGCGCCCGAACTCCATCCGGGGGACCTCGAGGTCGACGATCACCTGGATGAACGGCTCGGCGGTTCGTCGGACAAGTTCGGTGAGCGGTGCCGGAAGTTGGGCGTCCGCCGCCGAATGCAGCTGCTCTATGTGCCGGCTCTGGACCGATCCGGGCGGCACGGTCAGCTCGGCAGTGTAGCCGTTGCGGTTGGTGAGCAGGTCAGTGAGGTGTAGTCCCGGCGAGACGTTCTGATACCAGAGCCAGTTGCACAACATAGAACCATCCGGGCCCGGAATCGGGTAGGTCAGCAGGTGGCCACTCGGGAGGATTCGGTAGGTGAACGCGTCCCTCAGAATGCGCGC
>JAVHWG010000070.1:0-4038 GCA_032159965.1 Mycobacterium sp. | reverse complement strand
GGGCTTTCCGACCTCGGCCGGCTCGAGGGTCCTCGAGGGCTTCGTGCCGACCTGGGACGCAGTCGTCGTCGCGAAACTACGTGCGGCCGGTGCCGTCATTGTGGGCAAGACCGTTACGCACGAGTTCGCCTACGGCCAAGACAAACCGGCGACCCGCAACGCCTGGGACGTCGCGTGCTACCCCGGCGGATCGAGCGCAGGATCCGGGGTCTCGGTCGCCGTCGGGAGCGCCTATGCCGCGATTGGCACCGACACCGGCGGATCGATCCGGGTGCCCGCAGCCGTCAACGGGGTCGTCGGCCTGAAGCCGACGTACGGACGCGTCAGCACCCGCGGCGTCTTTCCGATGAGCGCCAGCCTCGATTCCGTGGGACCGATGGCCCGATCCGTTCGCGACGTCGCGATCATGCTCGGCGTCATTGCCGGACCGGGCGGCCCAGATGCCGCGGGCCATCCCGACCACAGCGCGTTGGACGAACCGGTCGGCGACTACCTCAGCGGTCTCAGCGACGACCTGACCGGCGTCAGGATCGGCGTCGAGCGGGACTTCTTCTTCTACGAACCGGTGACTGAAGCCGTTCGCGTCACCGTGAATTCGGCGATCGACGAGCTTGCCAAACGCGGCGCAACCATCGTTGAGATCGGCATACCGCACCTCGAGCTCGCGGTGGCCGCCGGTATGGCCGTGCTGCTGGGCGACACCAGCGAGTGGCACCAAAACCTCCTGCGGCAGCGCGGCGATCGGTACGTCCCCGAGGTTCGGACGATGCTCGAACTCGGCGAGCTGGTGCTGGCCACCGCTTACATCAAGGCACAGAAGACGCGCACTGTCATCCAGCGAAGCTACCGCGCGGCGTTCTCCGAGCACGGTCTCACCGCCCTCGTCGCACCGACCCTGCCGCGCACGACGATGCCGGTGGCCGATCTCGACGTGGATCTCACCGGATCAGGCGGGACCGCTACGTCGGGATTCGTGCATCACAACATCCTTGCGAACGTTATTGGGGTGCCCGCGCTGAGCGTGCCGGTCGGCTTCGATGCCGCTGGCAAACCCGTTGGCATGCAGCTGTACGGGCGCCCATTCGGTGAGGCCGAGCTGCTTCGAATCGGCCACGCGTACCAGTGCGCGACGCCGTGGCACGAGATGCATCCGCAGCTGCTCCCGGACACGTAGCAGCGTTCGAGTAGTCGCATGTATGAAGCGAGGAGGAGCCCGTGATCGACGTAAGCGTCCCGGCGCCCGGCGCCTACCTCGATAGTCGAGTGCACGCCGCCGTGTGCGACAGCGGCTTTGCCGCCGTGCTGGCTATGTCACCGGCGAACGTGGCCTACTTGTCCGGCCTCCGCAGTCCCGGCCTATGGACGCTGCCCGAGCAGGTCCACTTTGTGATCTGGCCGGCGCACGCCGATCCGGTCGTTGTGGTGCCGCGCAGCCGTACGCTGCATTGGACGGACCACGGCGATCAGTCCCTCGCCGGCGCTGAGGAGACCCGTCCGCTCATCCGCGACATCCGGCCCTACGACGGCGATTCCTTGGCCGGGGTGCGAATGGTTGCTGAGGTACTCACCGAACTGGGCGTCGTGGGCGCGGGGGTCGGCGTGGAGCTGGCGAATGTCTCCTTGGAGGTGAGCCGTGAGCTGTCTCGCTCGTTGCCGACCGTAAAGCAGGAAGACGCCGGACCGATACTCGACGCCCTGCGGGCGATCAAGTCAGCTGCCGAGGTCGCGCTGCTGACTGAGGTGAATCGAGCTACCGCCGAATGCCTGGAGTTCGTCCTCGCGTCGGTCTGCCCGGGCGACACCGAGTCGCAGATCGCGGGACGTCTGACCAGCGCGCTGTGGGAACGTGGCGCGCATGCCGTCGGCCACGCGGTGCTCGCCGCCGGTCGACGGTCGGCTGCCTGGCATCCGGTCCCGAGCAGCCAGCCGGTCGACGAGGGCATGCTGATCAGGGCGGACTGGGGGATCCGGATAGACGGCTACGCCTCCGGCATAGCTCGCAATGCCGTGGTCGGGAGGGCCAGCGCGGCGCAGCGCGACCGGTTCGCCCGGATCTCAGAGGTACACGACACTCTCGTGGACGCGATACGCCCAGGGGTGCACTGCTCGGATCTGTTCACGCTGACTCGAAGCGAGTACAAGCGGCTTGGTCTCGACTACAACTGGGGGGGCATCGGACACGGCATCGGCCTGCGGGAGCGCGAGCACCCTCTACTGCTGCCTGACGTCGAGGAGCCGATCGTGGCGGGCATGACGCTTGCGATTGATCTTGGCTATTTCGGCGAGGACGAGGTCTATCAGATCGAGGACCTCGTGCACGTCACAGTGGATGGTGCGGTCAACATCACGCAACGGCTGCCAGGGAGATCATTGATCGAGTCGTGGTGCTGAGTACGGCCGCAATTTGGTCAGACGGTGTCCGGAACCCGTTCGGTCGATGCGGCCATCTCGAGCGCCATGTCGAGCAGGTTCCTTGCCGGCACCGGAATCTGCTTCGGACGGAATCCGACCGCGAGCTCCAGAAACTCCTCGACGTCGCGGAGTTCCTTGACCGCCACGCGAGGATTGCTCTTCGCTCCCCACGAGTCCACTACGAAAGCGACTCCGAGATCGTGCGCGACCATCTCGATCAGAACTTGGATCGAGATCGTATGAGCCGCGATTCGCGGTGCGAAGCCAGCGGCGAAGCAGATATCCCGCCAAACCGCGTGCAGGGTCGGAGCGCCGTCCAGCGCGGGGATGATGAAGTTCTCGTCGGCCAGGTCCCGCACAGCAACGTCGCGGGCGTCTGCGAGCGGATTGTTCCGGTTCACCGCGAGCGCCAGCCGTTCAGTGCGAATCGTTCGGTACTCGACTCCAGGGATCGCCGCTTCCCGGCGAAGGAAGGCCAGGTCGAGCTGACCTATCTCGACGCGCTCGGCCAGCTCGGCCGACTTGAGCTGCCGGGCCGTCACGCTGACGTCGGGGAAACGCTGCCGGTACCCGTGCAGCAGCGGCGGCAATATGTCAAAGACCGCGGCATCCACGAATCCGACCGTCACGCTGCCGGTGTCCCCTCGGCCAGCCCGACGGGACAGCTCGCAGGCGATGTCCATCGACTTCAGCACGCCCTGGGTCTCGGCAAGCAAGACCCGTCCGGCGTCGGTGAGGGAGGCGCCTCGCGGGTCTCGCTGCAGTAGCGGGCAGCCGATCTCTTTCTCTAACCGTGCCAGCGATTGACTGAGCGCAGGCTGGGTCATATGCAGCCGCGTGGCCGCCCGACCGAAGTGGAGCTCGGCCGCCAGTACCTCGAGATAGCGCAGATCGCGAAGTTCCATCGATGGGAGTCCTAGCCTCGACGATTCTCAAGCCTAGCGCGGGGAGTCCGGCCCATCGCTTTCGGGCCCGCACGCAGCTTTCCTCACGCCCGACGGCGCTCTCGGACGACTTGGAGGTTAGCCATGATCAGGATTGTCGAAGGCAACTTTTCGCAGTGGCCGACGCCATAATCAGTACTTATGGCAGCGAGAGCGACTGCGTATTGGACTTGGCTGGTCGTCGGGATATCATGAATATAGGCGTCCTATATCTTGGATATCGATCAAAACAACGCCCCTTCGGGGATGAAGGACGAGGTAGCAGATGGAGTACCGCCCGATAGGAGACACGGGAGTACGCGTGAGCGTCTACTCCCTGGGCTCGGTGATGTTCGGTGCGTGGGGCAACAATGATGAGCGTGAATGCAGCACGATGATCAATCGGGCACTCGACGGCGGTATCAACCTTATCGACACAGCCGACGTTTACAACGATGGTCAGTCAGAGCGGATCATTGGGAGGGCGATACAAGCTAGGCGTGATGAGGTCATTCTTGCGACCAAGTTCCATGGTTCAATGGGCCCCGGACCAAACGATCGCGGCAACTCACGATTGTGGATCATGCGGGCCGTCGAAGCGAGCCTGCAGAGGCTGGGAACGGACCACATAGACCTTTATCAGATTCATCAGCCAGACACCGAGGTGGCACTGGCTGAGACGCTCGGCGTGCTGGATGACCTC
>JAVHWG010000026.1:0-5881 GCA_032159965.1 Mycobacterium sp. | reverse complement strand
CCCGCGGCCATTTCGCGGATGCGTTCATTTCGGTTGATTCCGACGGGACCTACACGCTGTCCGTCGGTACCGCTGAATTCGGCAACGGCACGACCACGGTGCACGGCCAGCTCGCCGCGACCGAGTTGAACACTTCCCCCGACCGGATCGCCATCCGCCAGTCCGACACCGACCATCCGGGTCACGACACCGGTGCGTTCGGATCGGCGGGCGTCGTGGTTGCCGGGCGGGCTGTGCAGTCCGCGTGCCGGGAGCTACGTGCGGCGATCGTGGCCGAAGCCGCGCGGTCGGCCGGTGTGTCACCTGCGACGTGCAGGCTGGGTCCGCACGGGGTCGAGTGCGGGAGCGTGCTCATCGAATTCGGTTCGCTACCAGAATCACTGGTGGGTACTGGCCGGCATGACGGTACGCCGCGGTCGGTGGCGTTCAACGTGCAGGCGTTCCGGGTGGCCGTCGACACCGAGACCGGCGAGGTCCGGATTCTGCAGTCTGTGCAGGCCGCCGACGCCGGGGTGGTGATGAATCCGCAGCAGTGCCGCGGGCAGGTGGAAGGTGGTGTGGCGCAGGCGATCGGGTCGGCACTCTACGAAGAGATGCAGATCGGTGACGACGGTGTTGTGCTCACGCGTTCGCTGCGCGACTACCACATACCTCAACTCGCCGACGTGCCGGTCACTGAGGTCTACTTCGCCGACACCTACGACGAACTCGGCCCGATGGGCGCCAAGTCGATGAGCGAGTCGCCCTACAACCCGGTCGCGCCCGCACTGGCGAACGCGATCGCCCGCGCCTGCGGTGCACGTCTGCGGCGGTTGCCGATGACTCCGGCACGGGTGTGGAAGGCGATGGCGGACTCTAACTCGCCCCGCCATTGATCATCGGCTTGTCGAGCATGCCCTTCTCGACACCCCATTTGGCCGCGATCGTCTTGTATTCACCTGTCTCCATGACGTGTTGGAGCGCCTGGCGCAGGGGCTCGGTCAGCGGGGAACCCTTAGCCACCGGCCACCCGTACAGTGCGGTGTCGGACACGTCGCCCGCCTGCATCAACGCGCCTGCGCTTCCCTTGATGGTGAACAAGGTGACGGGCGAATCCGCCGACATCGCGTCGACCTCCCCCGCGATCAGGGCTTTCGTCAGGTCGTCCTGCCTGTCGTAGACCGTCTTGTCGATGGGCGCCAACCCGGCCGCCACGCATTGGTCGTTCTTGGCCGGAATCTCGGTCGTGTCCTGCACAGCACCCTTTGTCACACCGACGCGAAGTCCGCACGCCGCGTTGGGATCGACCGACGACCCCCTCTGCTGCGCCCACAGCGTGCCCGTTTCGAAGTAGTCGACGAAATCGACGGTCTCCTGGCGCTGCTTGGTGTCGGTGAACGACGACATCCCCAGGTCGAAGTCCCCCTTGGCCACCAAGCCGAGGATGGTGTCGAATTCCGCAACCTCCTTATACTCGGCCCTCAGTCCGAGCGTCTTGGTCACCGCGTTCATCAGGTCGACGTCGAACCCGACGAGCTTGTTGTCCGAGGTCCTGAATTCGTTTGGCGCATAGGGCAAATTGACGGCGATCACGAGCTGGCCGGCGTCCCTGAGACCGGACGGCACCGTCAGCGCGATCGACTCGACCGCACCCGCGGGCAGGCTGACCGAGGACGTGCCACGACCGCCGCCGGGCCACCACTTCCACGCCGCGAACGCGGACACCGCGACCACCAGCGCCACGGCGGCCGCCACCGCAATCCACCGGGTGGACATCCGTCGTCGCGCGGCTTGCGGACTGCGACGGGCGGTGTGTCGCCCGGATGCCCCCGCGCGCACTGGGGCTTTCATCGCGCGCCGCGCGGCGGCGGCCAACTCACCCGCGGTCTGGTACCGCTTCTGCGGGGTCTTGGCCATGCCCTTGGCGATGACGTAGTCGAACGCCGCGAACCTGGGATCGATGGCCGACGGGCGCGGCGCGGGTTTGGTCATGTGCCCGGCGATCTGCTGTTCCAGGCTGTCCGCCGGATACGGCCTTGAGCCGGTGAGGCATTCGTACAGCACGCACGTCAGCGCATAGATGTCGGAGCGGAAGTCGGCCTTGCCGCCGTCGAAACGTTCCGGCGCCATGTAGGCCAACGTCCCCAATGTGTTGCCCGCCGTGGTCAACCCGACGTCGCCGGCCCCGCGCGCCAGACCGAAGTCGATCAGGTAGACGAAGTCGTTCGGCGTGACCAAGATGTTCGACGGCTTCACGTCACGGTGAATCAGTCCGGCGACGTGCGCGGCGTCCAATGCCGCGGCGACCTGTTCGACGACCGACACCGCGAAGGCGGTGCCCGGCTGCCTCTTGGTCTCCTTGAGGACCGATCCCAGGTTGCGGCCCTCGATCAGGCGCATGTCCAAGTAGAGCCGGCCGTCGATCTCGCCGAAGCTGTGGATCGGCACCACGTGGGGCTCGGTCAGTCCGGCTGCGGCCTGCGACTCCCGCCGGAACCGCTCCTGGAAAGTCACGTCCGCGGCCATGCTCTCCGGGAGTACCTTCAGCGCGACGATGCGGTCGGTCCGGGTGTCGTAGGCCTGGTAGACCTCACCCATTCCGCCCTTGCCGATCAAGCCCCGAAGCTCGTACCGGCCGAATGGCGTCGAATCCACCGCTTACTCCTCGGCAGCCAACCCCTGATCGTGTGTCGCTTGAAGCTACATCAGGTTTGCCCGCAATGTTGCGGGGCTGCGATAATGCGTGTGCCTGCGGTGGCTGAGATGATGTCGACATGAGCCGGGTGCAGGGACGGGTGTGGCGAGACGGCAAACCCTGCGAAGACTTCGAGTTCTCTGCGATCTCCGACTACTTGGTGGAGAAGAATTGCCTGGTCTGGGCCGACATCTACGATCCGGACCCGGAGATCCTCGCCGAGCTCGCGCAGGAACTCTCCCTCAACAACTGGGCAGTCGAGGACGCGATCGCCGAGAGCGAGCGCACCAAGGCGTCCATCTATCCCTCGCACACATTCTTCACGGTGTATGCCGTGACGTCCGTTGGCCCGTCGACGGACGACTCGGCATCTGAACTCGAGACCCACCGGATCTCCGGGTTCGTGCTTCCCCAGGGCCTGATCACCGTGCGGCTGTCACCGGAGTTCGATATCAGCGTCGTCTCGCAACGCTTCGACGAGCTCGGGGGGCAGGAGCACGGCGTCGGCGCGTTGGTTCATGGCCTGCTCGACGTTGTCGTCGACGGCCACTTCGAGGTTGTCCAGGCGCTGGATGACGGCATCGAAGGTATCGAAGACGAGCTGTTCGCCGAGACCGGCCCGCGGAACCAGCTGCAGCGGCGCACCTTTCGCTTCCGCAAGGACCTGGTCAACCTGCGGCGCATAGTGCTGCCCATGCGCGAGGTCGTCGGCGCCATCCAGCACCGCCGGCTGGACGCGAAGACCGCACCGGAACTCGATCCGCTGTACACCGACCTGTACGACCACGTGCTGCGCGTGTCGGAGTGGACAGAGTCGTTGCGCGACATGGTCACCACTGTCTTCGAGACGAACCTCTCGCTGCAGGACGCGCGGCTCAACAACGTGATGAAGAAGCTGACCGGCTGGGCGGCGATCATTGCCGTGCCGACCGCGATCACCGGCTTCTACGGCCAGAATGTCAAATACCCCGGCTTCGACACCGTCGGCGGGTTCGTCGCCAGCACGGCGGTCATCGTGCTGCTGGTGCTCGGCCTCTACTGGATGTTCAAGAAGCGGGACTGGTTGTAGTTACGCTCGTCGGCCGCTAGTCGTTCAGCCGGACGACGAGGGCGTAGCCGTCATGATCGCCGGTGCTGGTGGTTCCGTCGGTATACGCATTCTCCAAAGGGACGACACCGACCAACGTCGCACCGCTGTAGACCAGCCGATTTGCCAGCTCGTCGCGGGCGGCATCGAACGAGACATACGTATGCGTCAGCAGAAGGCCGTAGAGACCGACTTGCTCACGGCTGGCCGCGACGGTCCAGACGTATCCTGCGCCGTCTTGGGCGGGGGCCGGTCCGAACGCGCGGGCATGATCCTCGGGGAGGAGAAAGAAGTTGTCGGCGAAGGCTTGCAGGATGCCGGTGGGCTGCTGACCGAACGTGACTCCGTTGATGATGCTCTGAAAGCCCGTGGAATGCAGTGGCTGGGCCGGGAATCCGGCTTGACCCAATTTCGCATTGAGTTTCGCCGCGGCCTCCTCCGGGGTGGAAGACGTCGGGTCGAGGATGATGACGTTGACCGGTTCCAGGAGTGTCTTGCCGTTGAGAAGCTGTCCGCCGAAGTCCGAGATCTGTCCGTCGGGCTCCAGCAGCCACTTGCCGATGCCACCGAACGGGGTTTGGGCCATGTCGCCGGAACCGGGCAGCGCAGGCGCAGTTGACACCGGACGCCCGCCGATCACGGGGTCGGGGGTGGAGACCGGCACGACGCCCACCACCGGCAGTCCGAAGTCGATTTCGATGCGCCGAACCACTTCGAACACCAGTAAATGCAACGGATTCGTCGGGGGCACAGCCGGATTCGGCAAAATCAGTGTGTTCACCACGGACGCCACTTCGGTGAGCAGACCCACGATGGGATTGGACAGAACGGCCGGTATCGTCGGGGCCACGGTCGCGTTCAGGGCCGGTGCCGCGGCCGGCGTCGCCGCGGTGCGCACCACCGAGGGTGCCGGGCCCGGCAAGGTGGAATTCGGCAGGGTGGAATTCGGCGGTGCACCGACGGGTGCCGCTGTCGAAAGCAGCGTTTTGCTCCGTTGTCTGGCCGGTCCGCTCAGGGATGTTGCGGATGGATCCGGACTCGATCCCGTGGTCGGTGACGACGGTGACGACGTAGCACTCGACTCGGCCGCAGCAGGTGCCTTGGTGTTGCCGAGGATGCCAACCGGACTCATCCGCGGTGAGCGGGTCCGCGACGAGGACTGGGAAGGCCCAGAAGCGTGCGGCGTAAGCGACGAGACTTTCGGCGTGCCGTTGGATGGGGTGCTCGGCTTCGGGCTGGCTTTGGCGTCAGTACTGGTGCTCGATGACGGCGGCCCGGCTGAACTGTCCGAACCGGTGGTCTCAGCGTGGGCGAAGCCCGACCCGCTGGTCAGAGCTGCACCGACGCCCAGGGTGATCGCGCCAGCGCCCAACCAGTTGACCGCGACGCGACGCCCGGCCACCGCGCGGTGTCGCCCTTTGACCCGTCGGGATTTACCGCCCTTTGCCCGGTGCTCACCAGCCACGCCAGCCCCCGTCGATTTGATGCTGCCGTACATATATCAGCGTTCCAGCAAAACGCCAACCCGCCTACGCCGTCCGGGACTCTTTTCTGCTCGACGGACGCTCCCAGACCCGGCCGCGACCGGAATCAAAGACCCGGTCCTCAATGACGAATGACAGCAATGATTTCGGGAAGTTTAGGCAGGGGCGTTTGTAGCAAATACCGTCATATCGTGGTCGCACGCGTGCGAATTTCTCACGTGTAAGCGAAGGGACACCCGCTGGAATTCTTCGCCCGCCTTGCTCTCAGGGCGCCCCGCTCGGTTCTCGCTGCCGCGATCCTGCTCATGATCGGTGCCGGCTACTGCGGGATGCACGTCACCGAGTACCTGTCGTCGGCGGGGTTTCGTGACCCGCACGCCGAGTCCTCACAAACGGCCGACCTGATGTCCAAGAAGTTCGGCCAGGGTGACCTGCAGATGGTGTTCACCGTCCGCAGCGACAACGGCGCAGCCAGCGGCAATGCACGCACCGTCGGCCTCGATCTGGTCCGGCAACTCGAAGCCTCCCCGTTCGTGGCGTCGGTGAGTTCGGCGTGGACGACACCGCCGTCGGTGGCAGCCGTGCTGACCAGCCGCGACGGCAACACCGGATTAGTGGTTGCCGGTGTCACCGGCG